>JAQTYP010000150.1 GCA_028688235.1 Methylomonas sp. | reverse complement strand
TAATTGGTGAGTCAAATTCAACAGCTGCGCGTCGTTGGCACCATAACCACCGGGCTTCGCATAGACGTTGCCCGAGTATTCAGCAGGGGCCACAAATCCAATTTGCATGCCTTTATCCCTAAAAAGATTCAATTTAGTGTTCCAACCCCACATCGATTCGCTGAGCAGTCCGGAAAAATTGCTTACCGACGTTCCGTCCCAATCGAAGCTACCGTCGAATAAGGTAAGCCCCTGCATGCCGCCGTCTGTAAACACGGCGTTGACGTTGTAGCTGGTCGCATGCGCCATCGACACACCGCCCGCCAACAGCAGCGATGCCGCCAATTTGATATTTAACTTCATGGATTTAAACTCCTTGTTTACTCAAAAGTATTGGGGCGAGCCCTGGTTCGAAGCCCGCCCTACGTTATCCAGCTAACCCAGCAAGTCAGGCGCCGATGGCTCTCTAAGCCCTCGGACCGTGGACTGAAAAGAGAAGGTTAAGCCGCGGCCAGCCAAAGCTAGGGACGCCGCGGCAGCTATGATCTCCGGCTAGGATTTGCCAACCTGTTTCAGCAATTCCTTGGCCCTTTCCATGCCGTCGAAGCCGCCCCTACGCTCGGCGAGCGCCAGGGACTTTTCCAGCTCGGCCTTGCTGTCGCTGTGATTGCCGACGCTCAGATATGCCTCGCCCAGGTGGTAATGAATATCCGCGTTATTTGGGACGGCCACGACCGCTTTTTTGAGCACTTCCACCGCCTCGCCGGCCTTGCCCGTTTTAAACAAAACCCAGGCGTAAGTATCCAGAAAATAGGGGTTTTTCGAAGCCTTGAATCGTTCGACCAAGATACCCGCTTGAGCGAGCCGATTCGCGTCCTCTCCTTCTGCGCTAACCAGCAAATATGCCAAGTTATTCGCCGCCTCATCGTTAGCGGGAAATTTTTTCAGTACCCCATCGTAGGCGGCGATGGCGGCTGGAAAATTCTTGGTGCCTTCGTAATATCTAGCCTGCGCCATCATCAATTCCGAGTCGCCCGGCACGGCCTCCAAGCCCTTGCGCAATACGTCTTCGGCCTCGGATTTCTTGCCTTGCTGGGTCAAGACCGACGCCAACAGGCTGTATGTAGCAGCGGATTTCGGCTCTATCTTCAAGGCCTCACGAAAAACCTTGCCGGCCTCGTCCAAGTTTTTATCGGAAACGTAGGCCATACCCAAGGTATTTTGGGCGACCATATTGCTCGGATTTGCTTTAATAAAGGTCTTCATGAAAACAAAGAATTCAGGGCGTTTGCCTGAGGCCTCGTAGGATTTGGCCATGGCGATCAGCGCTTCCTGCGCATTCGGCTTCTTAGACAAAATTTCTTTATAGGCTTGAATGGCTTGCGCATGCTTGCCTTGGCTGGCGGCCAGCATGCCTTCCAACATGGTCGCCGCAAGGGTGGCTTGAGGCTGCTTCTTCAATTCGTTAGCCGCTTCCTCGGCGCCAACCCAGTTCTTTTGCGCCGCCCTTGCCTGCACCAGTAGCTCCAGCATGGCTGGATTGCCCGGACTGGCCTTGAGCGACTTAGCCACCAGTTCCTCGGCCCGCGCCGATTCTCCACGTTCGAATAAGGCCGTCGTCAAGGGCCCAAGTGCCGACAGGTTATTCGGATTGACTTCAAGCGCCTTTCGCCAGTGGCTTTGAGCAACCTCGGATTCGCCTTTCGCCGCGTAGGCCTGAGCCAGCATGATCATGGCCTGATCGGAATTTGGCTGATCGCGTAACACGATACGCAAATCAGATATCGCTCCCTCTATCTCTTGTTTGCCAAGACGCATACTCGCGCGAAACGTCAAGGCGCCGCTATTACTGGCGTCGGCATTGATCACCTCTTCGACCAACTGGTTCGCCGTTGCCTTATCGTTTTGGGTCCAAGCCAATTCGGCCAAACGGACCTTGGCGGTCAACCCATCCTTGCCATTTTGATCCGCCGCGACGATCTCCTTCAATAGCATCTCGGCATCCGAGTTGCGCTTGTGGCCGATATAGTAACCCGCCAGGCGAGTCTTTAGATTGATATCGGCTGGATAGGCTTGAATGAACTCTTTTAATACCGTTTCGGCTTTTGCCGGGTTGCTCACTTCGATGAAATTTACCAGATCGATCTTCAACTCAACATCATTTGGGTCTTTGATTGTCGCGTCGCGTAAGGCTTGTTCCGCCAGGTCGGGTTTGCCTATAACTGTCAGGATCTTGATCTGGTCAAGCCGCAACTTTTTATCGTCCGGATGCTTGGCGATTAGCTCTTCATAATCGCGAATCACTTCATCGAATTTTTCCTGCTCTAAATGTACGCGCACCTTCAGCAGCCCCAATCCGGAATCGTCGGGACGCGCCTTTATGCCGCGATTCAGAGCAGTCAGCGCCTCGTCGTAATGCTTATCCGAAGCCAGAATAAACGTCTGCAGACGAATGGCCTCGGCGTTGGATTCGTCTTTGGCAAGCACTTTCTCGATAAGCCTTAATGCCTCGGCTTTGTTGCCTTCACGTAGCGTTAACGTCGCATCCAAAACCAAAGTATTGATGTTTTCCGGATCGAGCTTTTTGGCAACAGCTAAGTGTTCCTTCGCCTTGTCCATTTGATCAGGAAACAGCAAACCTAATTGCGCCTGTGCATCTACATGGTTAGGATCGAGCGCCACCACTTCCAGCAGATTTTTTCGCATCTCCAATAAATCCGGCTTTTTTTGATCCAGCAGCGCCAGACCATAATACGCCTCGGCCAATTTCGGATTAATCTGCAAGGCATTCTTGAATTGAACTCTGGCACTCTCCATGTCGCCCTTATCGAACAACGCCCTGCCTTCCTGAATAAACTGCATCGGATCTTCCTGGGCGCAAGCGCTCAGTACCAACGCCGAAACCACGGCAGCGACTTTCAACATTCTAAATTCTTGCGACAACTTCAACTTATCGTTCACAACACTGTTCCTTTTTCAAACTCGATTAAAACTTAACGGGAAAATTTATACCGTTAACACTCTTTTCAAAAATGCTTCGCCCTATCGCTGGCTCATTCGCTATTCCTAAGCAAGCGCTTTCCCTAATTGGGAACATAATCCGGCAATATCGGCAGCGCAGTGACCAGCAAGTTTGCAATCCGTCGATCGGCTGATTCGACCGACTCCCCGGCGAACACCGGGGTAGTCACGCGGACCAAGGCGCCGTCGGTTCTGTTCTCCAACAGTGCATCCCGAAACAAATACCATTTGGCTTGATATTCGTCCGCGACTACCCTTCCCCTTTCCAGAAACCAGTAATAAACCAATTGACTGACATTGCCTTTGCGTATCAGCACTCGGTTAAACTCGAACGGCGCATCGCCCGGTCTAGCGGCAAAAGTTCGTCGAGTCATATCGACGATTTGCCAACCGCCGCCCGGCATACACACGGTTGGCGAATGCGGCGACGTGCCTTTGCGTTGAGATTCGTAATAGGCTACGTAAAAATTGACGAGTTGCCCGCGATCATCTTGGAAATCCATCAGCAAATAATCTGTGAGTTCCAAGGTCTTTAATACTTCTGACTCCAGAACCGACGGAGTACCCCGCCAGGCACCCAGCGAGGTCGGGAATAGTGAAAACGTGGTCCGTGCGGGCAGAATTTCATTGCGCGTTTCGATGGCTGATATCGATAAGGCGGTTACCGCAATCATGCCCAGACAAGCAAGCAGCGGCCCGGACAAGGGCCGGGTCCTAATGTCATCCTGCTCGCTGCCAGCCATCGCTTCGAACTTCAAGCCAAATACGCCATTAAACGGGATGCGGTTGGCTCCGACGAAAGTTAAGGCCCAGATTTCGATGAACAAGAGCCCGACACACACCATGAACACCGCGAAACCTTCGAAGTCATGCAGGAAACCCTTGGCCTGATCGCCGCCAAAGTATTTGACCAGAAAGCCTATCATGCCGATGCGGAAGCTATTCAGCAGCACGGCAATCGGAATCGTAGACAAGATGACGACGACGCGCTTCCAGGGGTCGGTTTTATACATGTAGGCGCAAATAGCGCCGAAGCCCAACAAGGGATATAGATAAGTCAGCCCGCTGCAAGCCTCTATGACCTCGAGCTTGAATACGCCCAGGTCGATCAGATTGCCTTCTCTGAACACGGGAATCTTGCAGAATCGAATCAGATCGACGCCCAGTTTGGACGACAGCAATTGCAATTTGGCGGTAATAGTCGCTTCGAGAAAATAAGGTATCGGAATCGCAAACACCAATATTCCAATGGGGGCGAAGGTCATCCGAGTCCCGGCCCAGCCCACGAGCGCCAGAGACAGCGCGAACAGCACCAAGATGAACGAATAGTGAATCAACAAATAAATCGCGCTCAACTCACCGACGACTAATAGCATGAGCGCCAGGACGGCAACGGCCAATCCAAACCAAGTCGGGCGAAACATCTGCTTGGAAAAGACAGGGGCCAATTGCCAAAGGAAGACCAGAGTCATGAATGGCAGGAAATAGCCGTGATTGTATTCCTCCTCCACTTCCCATCGATGCACCAGATTGATTAATCCGCCATGGTAAGCCCAAATCGTCAGCGCTAAGGCTGCGGCCAAAATCAACCAGGTAGTGTCGGCAAATCGCCAGCGTATGGTCTTTTCGCTACTGTGACTTTGTGCCGGAGTTGAGCCTGCAAGCGCCAACGAGCCGTAATCAATGGAAGACTGGTTCATTTCGTTATTCGATGATTGCGTTACTGGAATAGCGCCCGACCTTATGTCTTTACAGCAAGAAGGAAGCACTAAACACCTTTGGTGACGAGTAAACAGCAATACTTATGCCATCGCAGGTTAAAAATGCGCATCGACCTTCCAACCAGCATGCCGTCGAGGAGCTAGCGGAATAGAGCAGCCGGATTTCACCCAGGCCAAATCCATGAATTCTTTAGATTTAATCGCGTTCAATATTAACGCTTTCCTTTCGATGGCCTGCTATGTGCAAGGGCAACTTATCGAGTAGAAACCATACAACCAATCCAATATTCATTAGCAAAAATACGGGAAATCACCTAAAAAATAAGTGATTTGCCGCAATAGCAGGTAAAGCTCATGCTTTTGAACGCCTTAAATAGATTCCGATTGTTAGCGAATCAGACGATTATTCCCGCGTTTTGAAACAGGCAAGATGGTGGGCACAATATTCGGACGGTTGAGCTGAACAAAATGTATCCCAACGACACGAAGCCATCGGGCTTCCTGGTGCTTTTTACGATATTTTCCAAAGGATGGACACTAGACTCGACCGCAACTTTGATGCAATATAAACGCCGTTAGATCATTTTCAAAGTTAGTGATCATAAAGGATGTGGATTTATTCGTGCCTATCCCGCCCGCATTTTGGTTTGGGGCTGCGGCATTGACTACTCTGCTACCGTCGTTCAAACGCATCCAAGCATAATAAAAACCGGAGACTAAACCATGAAATTACCCCAATCAAGCGTTCGCCATTCCTTGAGCCTGATATTGGCTCTATGCTCCCCGATGTCGCACGCCGGCTTGCTGGGCCTTACGCCTGATTTTCCCGTCGTCGAATTCAGCGATTCCGGCACGATAAGCTACAACGCCAGTTCGGGAGTCCTCGACATTTCCGGTTCTCCTTCCAGCTTATTCTCCGCCGAGCCTTTTATTCTTTCCGAAATACTCGGAACAACTCAGGATGGCGTCAAAGGTGTCAACATCAGTTTCCAGGTGGATAGCGCCGGAAACTTCGTCTCCGGCATCGCGAACGGACCGGATCTCATCATCACCGGCTCGGTCGACGTCGATGGCGATAGCAGCGTCGATTATGACGGCATCTTGCTGACCGCGAAGGTAAGCCAATTCGGCTTTTTGAATGGATCGGCTAACGGCGCCGACACCTTTGATTTAAGGCTGAACAATATCGGTGGCGCACTAGCCTATCTTTATAGCAACATGAATCTCGCCGCCAGCATCACCAGTGAAGCCAGCCATTCTTACCCAAATCCCTTCGCCGGCAGTTTCGGCGGCGATTGGCAAGGTCTAGCCAAAGGCACCATAGGATTGGTTTCCACCTCATTACCGGATTCCGCCGCCGTGCCGATTCTGCCGGCGTTCTGGCTGTGGGCCGGCGCCCTGGCCGCTGTTTTTATTGGCCCCGCTCGACGCCGCGACCATACTCTTAAGGGATGATGCAGTTTTCAAGATAACCTTGCCGTTGGATTGGCTTGTTTCGTAACACCAATCCATCAGGAATATGTGAGAAATCAGCTCGACAATGGTGCGAATTCATTCGCACTGTGCGGATAAATCCGCACCGAATACTTGCATAGGTTATTTAATTCCTTAATTCTTTTGCAATTGTTGCAACAAAGCCTTAGCCGTTTGGATTTCTAAAAACTCTCCTTTTCCATCGGCCAGCGACCGCTGCAATTGGCCGATGGCGGCCTGGGTGTTGCCGGTTTTGCTATAGGCTTCCGCCAAATGATAATGAATGCGGGGATCATTCGGCGCGCCGGCTTCGGCCCGCCGCAGAGCCATTACCGCTTGTTGAATATTCCCTGCTTTTAACTGCACCCAACCGTAGGTGTCTAAAAGCGCTGGATGCCGCGCATCCTCGAAGCGCTCGACCAAGGTCGTTGCTTTAGCCATGCTATCCTTGTCGTCGGCGCGATAGGTGGCGAGCAAATCAGCCAGATTGTTGGCGGCCTCGTCGTTTAATGGTGTTCTTTTCAACACCCTTTTGTACGCCTCTATGGCTTTGTCGATATCGTTCTGCATGACATAAAGCTGGGCGGCAAGCCTCAAGGCCTGGAGATGATCGGGCTGTTGACCGAAAATCTCATCCAAATAGGCGTTCGCCGCTGCCATATCGCGCCTAAGCAATGCCAATTC
This sequence comes from Methylomonas sp., assembly GCA_028688235.1. Taxonomy (GTDB): domain Bacteria; phylum Pseudomonadota; class Gammaproteobacteria; order Methylococcales; family Methylomonadaceae; genus Methylomonas. The sequence continues at coordinate 827 of JAQTYP010000150.1, read as the reverse complement.
GGCCAACTTGAGCTTTACCGCCGACGTTTGCTTGGCAGTCGAATCTTGATTTACCATGACTCTCAGCAAGGATTCGGCCTCGGAGTAACGCTTGCGCGTAGCGTAAAAGTCCGCCAATCGCATCTTGAATTTGAATTCATCCGGTTGATTTTTAATCCATTCGGTCAATTGTGATTCTGCCCGCGCCGAGTCTTGGCGCTCGACAACATCCAGGCGCTTAAGCATGAGTTCTGTGTTGGCGGGCTGAATTGCACCGGCCCGCAACAGGCAATTTTCTGCAGCCCGCCAATTTTTCTCGCCCACATGCGCTGAAGCCAAAAATTCCAGGCCGATGACCGAATCCGGATTTTGCTTGGTATAGGCCGTCAGATAAGCAATCCATTCAGCGTTGTGTCCGCCGGTTTGATAAATGCGACTCAAGCCTTCCAATGCTTGCCTGTAATCCGGCTGGATTGCCAGCGCATGTTGAAAATGACCAATAGCATCTTGACTTCGCCCCTGCTTGGCGGCGAGAAATCCCGACCAAAATGTTGCGACCGGCGTGGCATTAGGCATGTCCTCGAGACGATTCAATGCCAAAATCGCCCCCCGCCAATCCTTTCTGGCCGCCCTGATCTGTATCAACAACTCCAAGGGAGCGGTCGTCGTGACATCCGACTGCGTGACATCGGCAACGATGATCTCAGCACCCACATGGTCTCCGCGTTTCAGCAATTGTTCGACCAGAGGCGCAATGGCGGCCATGTTTCTAGGGTTGATCTCCAGAATTTTACGCCACTGGCTTTCGGCAGACTCGATCTCCCCTTGCAAGATCAAGGCTTGAGCCA
>JAQTYP010000149.1 GCA_028688235.1 Methylomonas sp. | reverse complement strand
TGTTCATGGCTATAGGATCGCATACCCACTATGAATCACATAGAGCCGGATTTTCTCTATCAGCACCGCCTTGATGGCCGGCGGCAAGTGTTCCAGTTTGGATAGGGTGGGCATTACACGGCTTCCTTGGCTTTCAGCCAGGCTAAAACGTCGTCGGCCTTCCAGACGGTGACCTTTTCGGATAGCTTGATGGGTTTGGGAAATTTGCCTTGCCGGACAAGCCGCCATATTTGATTCTTGGAAATGCCCAGGCGTGGAGCCAGCACGGAAACGCGCAGGTTATAGCCTGATTTGAGTGGGTCGTTGGTGGGTAATGGTGTGACGTTACTGTGCATTGCTTTACCTCGTATTGTCTGAACGAGGCTTTATCTAAGCACAAGGCCAATAGCTTCTTATGGCGTTAACTTTAATCTATATTTTTTTACGTTTTACCACCATAAATATTGAAATAGCTTTGAAAGCCGCGCCAATAATTGGCTAAATCGGGTTAACGCTAACCGTTAAATCGTGCTGACAAATAGGCTTCTATCTCTTTCCTCGTCAAATAGCTTTTTCGCTCGCTGATCGATACCGTACAGATTGCCGGTTAGGTTGTTTTTTATTCTGTAATCGTCGATATTTTCATCGTCGAATAGGCATCTTGCAATGGCGGCAATCAATCTTGAAAAAAGTTTATGTGGATATTTCACGCGCAGATAAACGCAAAGCCATCGGCAAAATACCGCTTGCTCGGCGGTCAGTCCTTCATTTTTTTTTATTGCCCTCGACAAGTTGAAATCATGCTCTCGTTTAATGATTTCTTTCCTGGTTCTTATCCTATTTTCAATACGCTTGATTGGGGTTATTTCTAAATAATCTTCGCCTATTTTCTCCAGGGCTAAACGCAAAGCATCCGCTTTCTTTAGAGCATTATTCAGGCTCGCGGTTTTTACGCGCAAAGGCAAATAGGCGCTCTTGTCTTTGTATTTCAGATAGGCCTCCGTGATGGCATTCATCAAAATATCATGGTCAACCACTACCCCTCGGCGCCCCATGATGGTGTTATTCATGGCCGTTTCCACCTCGACGAAAAAAGGTGATTTGGCGATGGTTTTGAGATGCGCAAATTTTCTGGTGTTTCCGGCTTTATCAATCAGCTTTTGCTTAAAGCCTTCATGGTGTCGGCGTGATGTCTTATCCGGCTTCATGTGATAGGTGGTTGTGTGTCAAAACTGACGGCGGCGCGGTTTGCCGGGTTCCAAGGTTATCATGGGCTTTTCTCCTTGCGGTTATGCGCTCTTACGTTGAAACGGCACGACGGCCGCGCCTTCCTTCAAGCTGTCCAGGTAGTCGGCCCACCATTGCAACATCTTTACCCGTTCCGGCAAATATTGCGCCCGGTTATAGGCGGCTCTGACGCTGTTTTGCTCGCCGTGGGCAAGTTGGCGCTCTATGGCGTCCGGGTGGAACAGATGGGCTTCGTTGAGCCGGGTCGATGCCATACCCCGGAATCCGTGGGCGGTCATTTCCTCGCCGGTGTAGCCCAGCCGCCGCAATGCGCCGTTTACGGTGTTTTCAGACATAGGCCGGGCATTGCTCCGCACCGATGGAAACACAAAGCGCCCAGAGCCGGTCAGCGGCTTGATTTCCTCGAAGATGGCCAGCGCCTGCCGGGATAGCGGAATGATATGTTCGTCTCTCATCTTCATCTTGGCGGCCGGAATGCGCCATTCCGCGCGATCTAGGTCGATTTCCGTCCATTCGGCTTGACGTATTTCGCCGGGCCTCAGCATGACCAGAAACGACAGCTTCAAGGCGCAATGGGTAACGAAATTTCCGGTATAGCCGTCGCAGGCTCTCAGCAAAGCGCCGATTTGCGCGGGGTCGGTAATGGCGGCGTGATGTTTGGCGGTGGTGGGCGTAAATGCGCCTTGCAGATCGGGAACCGGGTTTCTAACAGCGCGGCCGGTGGCGATGGCGTAGCGGAAGACTTGCCCAATTGACTGCTTGGCTTTCTTGGCAATCTCATTGGCTCCGCGTTGCTCGATGCGCTTAATCGCGGTCAACACGTCGGGGGCTTCTATGCCGGTAATCGGCAATTTTCCAAGCCAGGGGAATACGTCTTTTTCCAAGGTTGTCATGGTCCGCTTGGCGTGGTCTACGCTCTTGTTCGCCATGTAAGTATCGTGCCATTCGCGGGCAATGACTTCGAAGCTATTTGCCGCGGCGTCTTGGCTGGCCGCTTTGGCGGCTTTCTTGGCGGCCGATGGGTCGATACCGTTGGCAAGCTGCTTTTTGGCCTCCTCGCGCTTGGCGCGGGCATCGGCAAGCCCGATAGTCGGATATTCGCCAATAGCCAAGGTATTTTGCTTGCCGGCAAAGCGGTAGGCCATTCGCCATAGTTTGCTGCCTTGCGGCGTGACCAGTAAAAACAGGCCGCCGCCGTCGCTGATTTTTTGCGGCTTTTCGGTGGGTTTGACTTTTCGGATTTCGGTATCGGTCAGCATGGCGAACGCTCCATGAATGGCGCCACTTGCGGGCGGTTTTGTTGGTATCGGGTGCGGGCATGATGGCAGATACCAACAAAAAAACCAACACTGTGTTGGTTCTTTGGTGGTGTTAGGTGTTACGGCGTGAGGCATAAAAAAACCCGCCAAGCCTTGTAGCTTGCGGGTTTTGTTACCAAGTGTTACCACCTGATTTTATGATTTGGTGCCTCAGACCGGAATCGAACCGGTACGGGGTTACCCCCGCGAGATTTTAAGTCTCGTGCGTCTACCTATTTCGCCACCGAGGCATCATTAAGCTCGAAATTATAGTTCAATCCCTATTGAAGTCAATCGATACTTTTTGCCATAGCCTGACTTCGCCTTTCAGTTTCTGTCGAAGCAGGAGTAAGGACTTATTTCTTTTTAAACTTACCGAATAAGCCTGTCAATTGGGACGGCATTTTTTTACCGGATTCTACTGCCTCATCAACAGCTACCGGAATTTCCGGCTCCGGAATTGGCTCTTCGATCTTCACTTCGATTGGTGATGTCGATATATCTACAACGACTTGTTTGTGCTGCGATTTTTTAAACCCGCCAAATAGCCCTCCCATTTTGGCGGCTACGCCTGCTGCGGCTTTTGGCTCTTGTTTAAGTTCAGCCGGCTTTTCTTCGGCCTGGACGACTCTAATGGGCTCCGCCTCGACAGCTTTTACTTCCTCAATCGCGTTTTCCGGCTCGTGATCGACTTTAACCGCCCTTGGGCTACCCAGTTTTTCATCCATTTTGGAGAATTTTTCCATGGCCCTGCCGAATAGACCTTTGAATTTGCTGTCTTCGGCCGCCTTAGTGCCTTTCTCTGTGGCAACTACTGGCGTAGAAATCGTGGCTGCAGGCTTATCGACCGGCACAGTTCGAGCCTTAATGGGCTCCGGCTTAGAATCAATAAACGGTGCTGTTTCGACGGGCTTGACTGGCATCTCGGCCGGTTTGACCGGGGGCACTGTTTTTTCCACAGCCGATTCGATAGAGACAACCGCCGCTTGCGTTTGCTTGGCCTGTTGCTCTTTTATTTTCAACTCGGCCAACTTGGCGGTTTCCGCTTGTTGTTTGGCCATGGCCTCGGCCAATTGCTGCTCTCTGTCGACTTGCAATTGCCGCTGAGCGGCTTCGTATTGCTCTATCGCTAATTCCATTTGCGCTAGTTGCTGAGTCTGGCTATCCAGCCTATGTTGCAAACTGGTAATCAACATTTCTTTTTCGGCCAATTTTGCCGATTCGGCATGAAACGACAATTGCAATTGGGTTTTCGCCTGCTGTTCGTTTTTGAAGCGCTCGGCAACGCGGCCGATGACCGATTGATATTCGGGAATCAAATTGTCGGAATTGGCCGACGGCAGGTTATGTAGGGTCAGTTCGAAAGATTCGACCAGATTAGCCAGGCCGGCGGCCAATTCCTGATTGCTGGCGTTCAAACGTTGTTCCGCTGTATTTGCGCGCTGCATCTCCGCTTCTGCCAATTGCACTGCATTTTGCAATTGCTCGCTGACTTCAGTCAATTGTTGCTGTTGTGTTTGATTCTGTTTTTGAGCATCGTCTAATCCGGCCTGGATGTCGGCATTTGCTTTTGCGAGCTTTGCGATATCCTTTTTTAAGAAAGCAATACGGATGCTGTAGAAAACTGCCATCAACAACCAAACCGAAAAGGCCACAGCCACCGCATAATCAGGCCTCTCCAACGTCAGTCGATACCATTGGAGTAACTGGTCTTGAAAATAGGGCATCAGTTTTTGCAGATTTTCCATAACGGTTCCTTATAAATTATTCTGGTTTGGTCAAATGCGACGGAAATTTGCGAGCATAAAGTGGGCTATTGTATAACGCCGCGTTCAAATTTCGTTAAGCAAGGATAATTCAGCCGGATGCGGCATCATGTAATAAGAGTTTTCGATAAACGCATCCGGCTGTTTTCTGAAATGATGACGTAGCAGAGTCAATGGTACGATCAAAGGTACGCTACCCAAGCGATAACATTCTATGGTTTCGAGCAATTCCTGTTTGTCGTCGCTATCCAGCTTGGTTTTCAGATAGCCTTGTATATGCTGCAACACGTTGACGTGGTTGCCACGGGTTGCGACGATTTTCAGGCAAGCCATTAACTCCAGCAGATAACGCTCGGCAACATCGTCCAAATTATCGCTTGTCGCTCCAGAAAGCAGCCTGCCTAGTTCTTTGGCGCGCAGCTGATCATGGCTCATCGCAATCAATTTATGCCGACTGTGAAACGTCATCAACGCATGCACCGTCAAACCTTGCTGGCAGAGTTGCCGCCAACGATGGCGAACGAAGACCCGTTGAATGAAGTTTTCCCTCAACACAGAATCGCCCAAACGGCCTTCCTCTTCGATAGGCAAAGCTGGAAAATGTTGCAGTAAGAAGGCGGCAAACACCCCTACCCCATTTTTCGCCGGCACGTCGTGTTTATAGACTTTGACCCGCTCCATGCCGCAACTGGGCGAGTCCTTCTTCAAGATATATCCGCAAAGTCCCTGCAACCAGTCGCGCTGCTTGTCGCCGACTTGCATGAGTTCCTCGGTAACATCCAAACCATGGTCTTTAACACCCACCACCCGAATCCGATGCTCGATTTCGCGTAACTGCACCGCCTGCCGCGGCACCCCTAAGCCAGCCTCGACTTCCGGACAAAAGGCTAGAAACTGAAAATATTGCCCCAACGTGCGCTCTATATAGCTGTGGTATTTATGGGCGCCGTCGTAGCGCACTTGATGCCCCAACAAACAACTGCTGATGCCAACGGGTATGGTCGTCATGTCATTGTCCTGATTTTAGATAAATCAATGCTTCGGTTGGAAAGCCCAAGGCTTTGGCTTGATCGACCAAAGTTTGCAGGATCTGGTCTTCCAACACCGGACTACGCGCCAAAATCCACAAATAATCCTTGGTGTTTCCGGCGATCATCACGTAGCGATAGTCGTCTTTATCCAACGCAACGATGTTATAGGCGCCGTAAAAAGGCCAAAAAAACGCCACTTTCAATCGACCCATATCGGGTGTTTCGAGAAAGTATGCCCTCCCCTCTGCCGAACGGCGGCGTTTTTCGGCTACGTCATAACCACTATTGATAACCCTGACACCGCCATCGTCGCGCAGACTGTAGTCGGCGGTAACGGCTATCAAACCTCTTTCGAAACTGTGATCCAGGCGCGCAATTTCGTGCCACGTGCCCAGATAGCGCTGCAATTCGAAACCGCTTACCGGCCTGACGCCTTCAGGAATGCCGGTACAAGCACTGAGTGAAACAGCAAGACAAAAAAGGATCATTCGAGACATGAATCAGGTTCCCTGGGCTTGTCGAAACATGGCCTTGGATTGTTGACTGCGCGATACATGATTGACTATGGGCGACGGATAATCGCCGGTCGACGGGTTTTTATACCCATTATGAATATTGGTGGGCGAATGAGATTTCAGTTCCGGCAGCCAGCGTTTGATATAAAGACAATCGGCGTCGAACTTCTTTTGTTGCAGCCAGGGATTGAAGATTCGAAAAAAAGGCTGGGCATCGCAACCGGTGGAAGCCGCCCACTGCCAGTTACCATTGTTTACGCAAGGATCGTAATCCAGCAAATGGCGCGCAAAATATCGTTCCCCCCATCGCCAATCGATCTGCAAGTCCTTGACCAAAAACGATGCCGTAATCATGCGGACTCTATTGTGCATGCAACCCGTTTGCTTCAACTGCCGCATGCCGGCATCGACGATTGGAAAGCCCGTTCGTCCCTCCATCCATGCCGTAAACTCGGTTTCGTCGTTGCGCCAACCGATAGCATCGTAACGCCGATGAAAAGCATGCCCGAAGACGTGCGGGAAATGAAATCCCACATGTGCGAAAAAATCGCGCCAATAAAACTGGCGTAACAAGGGATGCTCGCCGCCCAATGAATTCAGTACGGCATAATAGGCTTCGCGGATCGAGCAGCAACCGAATTTCAAAAAGGCCGACAAATCGCTGGTTGCGGAATCGGATGGGAAATCACGCTGAAAGCCATAATTACGACAAACCTCGAGTGCATCCAACCGCTCCAAAGCCGCTTTACGGCTCCCGATCGACAGACTATGAGTCGATTTTTTGTAACGATCGAGTAGATTGGCATCGCCGGATTGCGCCTGGATAAAACAACCAGAAACCTGAGTTTGCGGCATTTTGACGGGTATTTTCATCGCCCTATGGTAAAACGAGGTGAAGACCCGATATGAAGAGCCATCGTCTTTTAAGACTGCTTCGGGTTCGTTCAATAAGGCGTCGGCTATGCTATGAAACTGAATACCTAATTCACCGCATACCCGCTTTATTTCCGCATCGCGTTGCCGGCTGAATGGCGTGTAATCCCGGTTGACGAACACGGCCTCCACGCCATGACTTTGTTTAAGCTGAACGATGACGGACTCAGGACGCCCCCTAAACCAATGGAGTCGTCCACCCTGCTCGATGAGCTGGCACTGCAAGTCCTCCAATGTCTCCAGCATGAATTGCAGGCCGGGTTGGCTTTGGTAAGGATGAGGCTCGATTTGCCGGGGATCGAATATAAAACAGGCTAATACCCGTTGGGATTCTCGCAAAGCGGCATTCAATCCGTTATTGTCGAACAGACGCAAATCGCGGCGAAAAACAAACAGCGACGTTAAATAGCGTTTGCTCATAGCGATATGATCCACTTAGATGCAGTCTCCCCAATGAATGACCATCTGCTGACAACTAAACATAATGTTGGGAAAATAGTGATAAATAACCCAACGAAGCGCCAAGTCGCAAAAAGCCGCTACCGTCAACCATCGCGCCACGCTCGCCCAGTTTCGGCTTTGGCAATTTTTAGAGCAGCGCCAGACTGCGCCGATCCAGTAAATCAACGGCATAGCCATAATGGCATGCATAGTGACCCAACTCGCGACGGTAAACGTACCCTCTTGAATGCGATAATCGATGTAAAACAAAACGGCGTTAAATACTATAAAAAAAGGCCAGAACGCGTCTTTCAGTTGTAAATAGCCCAACCAGCTCCATTGCAAATAGAAATACAAAGTCGGCGGAATGCGTACCGTCCACTCCGGCAAGGGTTCCGGTGTAATGGCATAAATCAGCGCGAAAAATGCCGCGGCGATCATCGCGGCCTCGAACCAGCTGATGAATGAAGTAAAGGCAAACAATAAAGACAGACTATCGATTAACATTGATGGACATTCAGCTGGGGC
>JAQTYP010000148.1 GCA_028688235.1 Methylomonas sp. | reverse complement strand
TCACGGATGCCAAACGATTGTAAAAATTACTGCCTATTTTTCTAAGCCAGCAGGCTTGAGTTCTGCCATGCCTGGCACCGATCACCATATCGTAACCCTGTTCCAATTTGTACAACAGCGCGGGTATATCCGCCGGATCATGCTGGCCATCTGCGTCCATGAAAATCAGGATATCGCCTTTGGCGTTTCTTGCCCCGGTTTTGATCGAGGCGCCATTGCCTTGGTTATAAGGATGCCGTACGACATTAGCCCCCGCCTCTCTTGCCGCTTCGGACGTATTGTCGGAGGAACCGTCGTCGACCACCAATATTTCCGCATCCGGCACGACCTTGGCTATCTGTTTCAGAAGCTTGCCAAGGCCTGCGGCTTCGTCTTTCGCTGGCAGAATGATGCTGAGTCGATTTTTTGTGATCACGTCATTGCAAAAGGTTGGCTGAAAACAAAAGAAACCGGGCCAATGAAAGCTTACTGTTCCTGGTTACCACGAACTGGGCTCATCCATTTTCCGTCATGCCCGCAGTGACAGGCGTAGGTGCGGATTTATCGCACTGTGCGAATGAATTCGCATCTACCGTTGTCTCCCGTATTCCTTAGTATCTTGGCGGCCAGTCCGTGAAATTCCCGTATTCGTCATGGATTATAGTCCTTATCCAAAACCTGGAATTTATTTTCGTTGGCGCGTGGTCGCATCGCCTCGATTTGCGCCTTGGCAACCGAATGCCCCAGCGAGGCCGCTTTGGCTATCCACATGACGGCAAGATGTTGGTCTTTGACTACGCCTTTGCCTCGTAAATAACATTCGCCTAACCATTGCATCGCATCGGGAAAACCCTGCTTGGCTGCCAGTTCGAGCCAAACCATCGCGCTTTTAGCTTTATCGTGGGCAAAAAACAGCAAGGCCAGATCGGTTTGCGCCTCCACATCGCCTGCGTCGGCGCGGGCAACGAGATCGACATCTTCAGCCGATAGCGGCAGACAGATATCCCACGCTATCGATTCGAAACAAATCAAGGTCTTGTTATAAGGCCCGCAATCCCCGGCGCATTTCAACATGCCGTCCGCCAGCCGGCGACGCAAGGTGCGCTCGCTCCATTCGGTCAATGACATGGCGGCTTGCAGACTGATAGCGGGCAGTTTATTCATGTTTGTTTGGATGTTCCTTTATGGAGTTTGGCATACCTAAAATTTCGTCAAAAACAAGCCTCGCTAGCCGAATGTCATGGGGCAAATGAACGCGCGCCCCATACTGTGAAAGCCGCTCCTGCATCATCTTGGCATCGCCGCGTGGCAGGGAAATTTCACAGGCACGCCCCCAATTGGCAGAGTATTTATAGCGGCAAATGGAAAAAACACCAATACCGTTAAACGCTAACCGCCGCAAACCCCGATAATACACAAAACCATTTACCACAGAACCATGTCTAACTCATTAAATAAAAAGCTATTTTCAAAAAACACACCTCATGAATACAAAAAATCACGGCATTTGGCACGGCAACTGCTTTATATCAGGCGATCCCATTACCCACCCATGAGGAAGCAAGCATGAACACCCTACCCATGAAAAAAGTACAACAAGGTTTTACCTTGATCGAATTAATGATCGTCGTCGCCATCGTCGGCATCTTGGCCGCGATCGCAATCCCGGCTTATCAAGACTACATCATCAGAGCGAAAATTACCGAGGCTTTGGGCCAGGCCGACATGGCCAAGGCCGCCGTGTCCGAATATAAGCAATCAATGGCCGCTTTTCCTGAATCCAATGCCGCGGCTGGTTTGGCGACTGACGCATCCTACGCTTCCCGATATGTTACTACATTAACTGTGTCGGGAAGCGGCGTGATTAACGTAACGGTTTCCGGCTCTACAGGCACTACAAGAGATATCATCATGACCCCAGCGCTAGGCGAGGCCGGCCAAGTGAATTGGAGATGCGGCGGAACCGTTCCGCAGAAATATCGCCCCTCCACCTGCCGTGATGATTAAGCGTTTCGCCTAAAACCAAACCCCTCCCCGGAGGGGTTTTTTATGCCTATGAAAATCCCGGATAGAGCCTTATTGCTTGTTACGCTACCCGCCTCGCTGATGCTGGTGGGAGGCATTTACTCGATGGCCATGAGCGGCCAGTTTCATTTCGATGATGTCGCCAATCTGGAAGCGCTGGCGGGAATTAAGAACCTAGACACCGCTTTCGCCTATATTTTCACCAGCGAAGCAGGACCGCTCGGGCGGCCGCTGGCGCTGGCCACCTTTGCCGCCCAATATGCGGCCTGGCCCAAGGCGGCCGACGAATTCCTTCTGATCAACATCCTGATCCATTTACTCAACGGCGCACTGCTGGCCTGGTTTGGCTGGCTCCTGGCAAAAAACATACCCTCCTTGCAACGGGTCGCCATGCCTTTTGCACTTACGTTCAGTTTATTATGGCTGTTGCAACCTTTGCTGGCTTCGGCCTCGTTATTGGTCGTACAACGCATGGCTACGCTGTGCGCCACCTTCGTGCTGTTGGGCTTAATCGGCTATTTGCTCGGCAGGAGGCGCATCGCCGATTCGTCCGACCGGGGATGGCCATTGCTGCTGGCCAGTTTGGTCGTGTTTGGCACGCTGGCCATATTCACCAAGGAATCCGGCCTGCTACTGCCCGTTTATGTCTGGATATTGGAAACGACCCTGCTACCCGCCCCCGCACAACGTTCATTCGTCTGGTGGCGCCGTCTGTTGTACCTTCCGCTACTGGCATTGTTCGTTTATCTGGCGCTACAACTACCCTCTCTTTTCGACGAGAACGTGCGGCGGACGTTTAACACTTGGCAGCGCTTACTGACAGAAGGGCCGATTTTGTGGCAGTACTTGCATCTGTTGCTTTTGCCCAGGGCATCCGAACTTGGGCCTTTCCACGACGACTGGCAAGCCGTTCAATCGTTGCAACAGGCCCCGGAGGCCGGCATGGCATGGCTGGGCTGGTTTGTCTTAATAGGCCTTGCCATTGCCGGTCGGCGGCGATGGCCCTGGCTGAGCTTTTCGGTCGCCTGGTTTTTACTGGGCCATGTATTGGAATCCACGCTGATCAATCTGGAACTGTACTTCGAACACCGCAACTACATCCGCAGCATAGGCGTTATCGCGGCTATCAGCGCGACGTTGTGGCAAGTTCCCGACCTTTACCGGCGCACGGCGCTCGGCGTTGCCATGGCCTATGCCTGTCTACTGGGCTTTGTATTGCACGAGGTCACTACGGCATGGGGAAATCCAAGGGTCGCCAGCCAATTGTGGGCGACAAAGCATCCCGACTCGGAACGCGCCCAACAATTTCTGGCCAATAGCTTATTGGCCCAAGGCGATCTGCGCGGCGCCTACGAGATAATCGGCTCGACCTATGCGCGACACCCCGAACGCCTGGGCCTGGGCTTGCAAACCCTACAATTGCGTTGCGAACTCAAGGAAGACGTGCAAGCCTCCATACAGGCCATCACCCCATTGATCCCCGGCGCCGATTTGGACCACGCGATGGCCATTACGATAGAAAAATTGCTGCATTTGTCGGAACAGCAAAAATGTCCGGGTCTCAATGCCGCTGCCGTGCATGGTTTGATCGACGCCTTGTTACAAAACAAGGCCGTGCGCACGGTAAGGAATAGTCTATTCCGGCTACATCACCTTAAAGCCCGCCTGTATTTTACCGCAAACCAACCACAAGAAACCCTGCATCAGCTGGAAGCAGCGTTTGCCCAATTGCCAGACCTGGATACGGGGGTGCTGATGGTAGGACTATTGGCAATGAATGGTTTAACCGAGCAAGCGCTGGAAAAAATCGGCGATATCAAGCAAGCCATGCCGGCCAACCCCGTCTTGAGACGGCAATGGACTCGTCGCTTGGACGAATTGGAACGAGACTTGTCGGGCAATCATTGATGCCTGGTAAAAATCACATTCCTGGCAGCTCCCGCGCGCGAAACTAGGCAGCTCTGTTACCGTAGCGTATTCAGGGCTTGCTTGAGTCGGCGCCAGTCAGCTTCGTCGGCAGGCAAACCGAAACGCAGACTTGCTGGTTCGGCGAAAAACCGAGTCAAAATACCTTGCCGAGCCAAGCAAACATGCAAAGATGGCGCGTGCTCATTCCTTAGCCACTGAAATAATTCACATCCGCCGCTGGGCGGCCAGCCGCTTTCGGCAAGCACTTGCCGCAAGCGTTGGCCTTGTTGTTTCAGCGATTCGGCGGCAGCCATCTGCCAGGATTTATCGCTCAAAGCCATCGCCGCCACAATTCTGCCCGGATGGCTGATAGCCCATGGCCCCAGTCGTTCCTGCAAGGCCTTCAGTATGGCCATCTCGGCGATTACGAAGCCGCAGCGTATGCCGGCCAAACCGAAAAACTTGCCTATGGAACGCAGCACGATCAAGCCTTCGCGCACCGGCAACGGCGACAAACTGGTTTCGCCTGCGATGACGTCGATAAAGGCCTCGTCGACGATCAGCCAGCCACCGCGGATACTCAGTCTTTCGTGCCAGTCAAGCAACTGTTCGCGCGGCCATAGCTTACCGGTAGGATTGTTGGGATTGACGACGATCAGCACGTCGAGACTATCGAGTTGTTCATCTATGCTGCATTCATCCACGACGGCCAGTTCATGCCCTGCCCGCTGCCAACCCCATGCGTGCTCGGCATAAGCCGGATGCAACACGCCGACACGTGAAAACGGCCGTAATGCAGGCAAGGTTTGTATCGCCGCTTGCGAGCCGGCTACCGGCAACAACGAAGAATTACGATAATACCGGCACGCGGCATCCAGCAATTCGTCGTCATCTTCCGGTAGCCGCTGCCAGACGGTGGCCGGCAAATCGGGAACGGGCCAGCCGTTGGGGTTGATGCCGGTGGATAAATCCAGCCAATCTTCGAGCGGAATGCGATATTTGATTGCCGCACGCTGCAAGCGGCCGCCATGTTCGAGCAATGTATTCTCCTGGAATTGATACTATAGTCATCGCACTTCAAATTTCGGTTTTTTGATTCCCTCACCCCGCCCTCTCCCGGAGGAGGATGTCGTAAAAGTCAAATGTAGGTTGGGCAGAGCAGAACGAAGCCCAACAAAATCAAAATGTTGGGCTTCATTGCATTCAGCCCAACCTACCTTTTACGACAACCTCCGGAGGGCGAGGGAGTGGATGTGCCGAATTTTGAAGTGCGAAAGGTATAAAAAACGCACAGCCGTAAAAGGTAGGTGGTAGCCTAACTTGTCTCGGCTTGGGGGCCAGCCGCTCCAACCTCATGAAGGAGAGCGCTAAACGAATGTCTTTGACTGGAACGACAGATTGTTATGCTGCCCTTGGGAAATCGCCGACAGCAAGGCCTCGCGCCGCGCGTGCAATTGCTGAAAATCGCCGGTGAGGCTGTCGATTTGCTGTTGCAGTTTTTTCTCGTCGTCCGCCATGATCGCCAGGGTTTCGGCGGTGGATTCCAGCAACAAATCGCTCTGCCCCTGATAGCGGCGTTTGAAGCGGTCTTCGAAGGCCTGCCCCATAGAATCCAATAAGCGTTGAAAATCTTCTTCGCTGAAATCCTCTTCCCGGATGGCATCCAACACCTCCTGCCGGGCATCGAAAACATCGGCTCGAAACGACAGACTATAGGCCGAACGCAATTGATAAACCAAATCCCGCATCCGGCTTTCCGAATCCTGACACTGCGCCACCATCCTCGCCACGCTATTTTCCAGGCTATGCATGGGCTGTTGATGTTTAGCCATATACAAAGCCTCGAGCGTTGCTACGAGTTCTTGCAGCCTGGAGGCCTCGTAATTTTCCGCCTCCAGCCAGCGAAACATCAATTGCTTGAAAATTTGCGGGAATCCGCCGAACTGCCCGACAAAATTTTCGATGAATTGGCCGATAAAGTTTTCCAACGGCTCTCTATCGGAAGTTTGATTTTTCATCGCCGCCAATAAACGCTTCGCCAACTCGTCGACGGATTGTTTTTGCGAAGTGCCGGACTCGAAATTTTGGTCGTTCAATTCCGTTGCAAAAGCTCCAAACTGATAGCCGTCCGGTCCGAACGTTTCGAATTCCGGTTCATCCGGCAGCAAATTTTTCCAATAATCGGCTAGGCCTGATTCTGCGTCTTCCGAGCCGATATGTTTCAATACATTATCCGCCAAGGCATATAAACAACGGCTGGCCGGCGCATCGCCCGAAAATTCGACGATAGGATTTTGTTTCACAACGGATTTCGGAAACAGTTCGTCGCGGGCGACAAATCCGCCGTACTCGACTTTTAATTCCAAATACTTGTCGACGGCTGCGGCAAAACGCCGATAAGTTTCGGTGGCCTGCGGATAATCCGCCGCCATATTGACGATGACCCGCAAACGGCCTTGGTATCCGCGGCCGTTCAGCAGCTTTAACAAGGAAAAAGCGTCGGTCAGAGACGTCGGCTCCGGCGTGATCAATAAAAAGGTAAAAGGTGCAGACTCGACGAATTGCAACACGCTTTCGGCCACGCCGGCTGCGGTGTCTATCAAAAAATAATCGTATTCCGCTTCGAGTTCCGCCAAAGCCTCGAATAAGCGCTTTACGCTACCGGCTCCCATGTTGGCCAGCTCGGCAACCCCCGACGCTCCGGGCACGACGGCTACGTCTTGCCCGGTTTTAATGACGATATCGTGTATGGTTTTTTCGCCGCTCAACACGTGTTCTAAGGTAAATTCCGGACGCAAACCCAGCAGAATGTTGATGTTGGCCAGGCCGGTATCGGCATCGAAAACACACACTTTGGCGCCCCGATGCGCCATCGCGATGGCGACGTTGGTCGTCACGCAGGTCTTGCCCACTCCACCCTTGCCGCTGGTAAACACCATGACATGCGAGCGATTTTTGTTGGATGTCGCGGGCAGACCGGCAAAATTCAAATTTTCCATAGACGAAGTCATGTGAACGATAGTGTTGGCTACAACATTAATTTGGCATTATTCCGGTACGGCCTGCGAAAACGCCAGCATGTCTTCGTTCTGCACGCGGGCGTAAACCGCTTCGACCGGGATATGCAAATCCAGCGCAGCCAGATATAGACTGTCGCCCAGATAATAATGCTCGGGCTGCCAGTGGTTACCGCGCCGACTGACCTCGATATCGACGAAATCCTGCTCTATCAGCACATATTCCTGCAAACTCGGAAGGGTTTGATATGACAAGCGCTTAAGGGTTTGATCGCGTTTACGAGTCGATTTGGACAAAACCTCGACGATGATCAGCGGCGATTCGGTGACGTAAGCGCCGCCATCGTTATTCTGGCAATCGACGATCAAATCGGGATAGAAGAAGTTGTTTTGGGCCTTGACCTTGATGTCGGCCGAAAACACTTCGCAAGGCGTATCGGCCAGATGCGCATGCAAGCCTGCCAGTACATTGCTCACTATCCGGCCGTGATTAAGACTGGTTCCCGTCATCGCATAGACTTCGCCGTCTATATACTCGTGCTTGATGTCGCTGACCAGCTCGCCGGCCAGATACTCTTCCGGGCTGATCCAATTTTGCTTGAACTGATGTAAAGCCATCGCCTCCTCCTCGCTGTATATTTTACGGCTACCAACTTAAGCCGGGACAGTCAGAGGTTAAGCCGTTCGTGGTGAGAAAAGTCGAACCATGAATGGCTTAACCGCTCACCCTTCGACAAGCTCTCAAGAAACAGCTTAGTTAAGTATTTATAATCAATGGCTTACAAATCCGCAACGAGCAATGAATACGTTATCAAACAGCTTGAG
>JAQTYP010000147.1 GCA_028688235.1 Methylomonas sp. | reverse complement strand
CAGTGCCGACGTACTGGAAGCCGCCGGCGTCAATCTGGATATGAACGCCGAGCAGGTAGCCGACTGCGTGAACACTATCGGCGTCGGCTTTTTGTTTGCCGCCAAACATCACAGCGCGGTTCGGCATACGGTGGGGCCGCGCAAGGAAATGGGGGTCAGGACGCTGTTCAATCTGATAGGCCCTTTATCCAATCCGGCCAATGCCCCGCATCAGCTAATCGGCGTATTCGACAAGCAATGGCTGATGCCGGTGGCGGAAGTCTTGAAAAAACTCGGCAGTCGCCATGTCTTGGTCGTGCATGCCGAAGACGGCCTGGATGAAATCAGCATAGCCTCGCCGACCGATGTGGCCGAATTGAAAAACGGCGAGATAAGCTGCTATAAAGTCACGCCCGAACAATTCGGCTTGCAACGCGGCAGCCTCGACAGCTTGGCGATAACCGACGCACAATCCAGCCTGGAAATAATCCACAAGGTGTTGAATAATCGACCAGGGCCGGCCTTGGATATCGTGGCATTGAATGCAGGCGCCGCAATTTATGCGGCCGATTTGGTCGATACGCTGGCTAAAGGCGTCCAACGCGCACAACAGACTTTGGCCAACGGCAGTGCGCAGGCCAAGTTCGAAGCGCTGGTAGCTTATTCCAAAAATTCTCTGTAGCGGCGAATTCATTCGCCACGGGCGATTAAAATTGCCCCTACCGATCAATTGCCTACACTCTTAATTTCCAGAAAGCCCATGACCGATACTCCCGATATTTTAAAAACCATCCTTGCCAAAAAACTCGAAGAAGTCACTCGTCGCAAGGCCAATACCTCGATTGCCCTGCTGCAGGAAATCGCCGGCGGCGTGCAGGGGCCACGCGGTTTTTATCAGGCTTTGCGCAGCAAGGCCGACGCGCAAAAACCGGCCATCATCGCCGAAATCAAGAAGGCCTCTCCCAGCCAAGGCGTGATCCGCGAAGACTTCAAACCGGTCGACATCGCGGTCGATTATGCGATGAACGGCGCCAGTTGCTTATCGGTCTTGACCGACAAGGAATTTTTCCACGGCTCGGAAGCCAATCTGCAAATGGTCCGCGACAAATGCCCGTTGCCGGTCATACGCAAGGATTTCATGATAGACCCTTATCAAATTCACGAATCAAGGGCATTGGGCGCCGACTGCATCTTGCTGATTGTCGCAGCCCTGGACGATGAGATGTTGAAAGAACTGCACGATACGGCGGTAGGTCTTGGCCTGGACGTACTGGTCGAAGTGCACGACGCGGAAGAATTGGAACGCGCGTTGAAATTGGACGGCAACATGATAGGCATCAACAACCGCAACCTGCGCACCTTCGATGTGAGCCTGCAAACCACGCTGGACTTGAAAAACAACATTCCGGCCGACAAACTGATCGTCACCGAAAGCGGCATACATACGCCGAACGATGTCAAACTGATGCAGGATAACGGCATTTACACCTTTCTGGTCGGTGAAGCCTTCATGCGCGCCGAAAGGCCGGGCTTGAAAATGCGGGAATTGTTTTTCTAAGACTCATGAAGGCCTAGCAATCGCCCCGGCAAATGAAAGTTTTCCGTGGGAGCTGTGCCTTCGTCGCGACGAAGGCACAGCTCCTACCATGACGTTCAGAGTAACAAGCGCCTTATATCGGCCAGATTGGCTTTCAGGGCTTCCATGAAACGCGCACCTTCGGCGCCGTCGATGACGCGGTGGTCGTAGGTGATGTCCAGGGGTAGCATCAATTTCGGCTCGAAGTCCTTGCCGTTCCACACCGGTTGCACCTTGGAACGGGTCACGCCCAAAATCGCCACTTCCGGGGCGTTGACGATGGGCGTGAACGCCGTGCCGCCGATGCCGCCCAGACTGGAGATGGTCATGCAGCCGCCCTGCATGTCGGATGGTTTCAGCTTGCCTAGCCTTGCCAGTTCGCTGACTTCGGCCAGTTCCTTGGACAATTGGAATATGCCTTTCTTGTCGACGTCGCGGATTACCGGTACCACCAAGCCGTTGGGTGTGTCGACGGCGATGCCGATATGGAAATATTTCTTGAAGTACAGCTTGTCGCCTTCCGGAGACAAGGAACTGTTAAACGACGGATATTTCTGCATCGCCGCGACCAGCGCCTTCATGATGAACACCAGGCCGGTCAGTTTGATGCCGTCCTTGCCTTGGCCGGCGTTGACCGACTTGCGGAATTCTTCCATCTCGTCGATCGCGACTTCGTCGTGGTAGGTCACCAGTGGCAGATTCAGCCAGACGCGGGTTAAATTTTGGCCGGTCAGGCGTTTGATTTTGCTTAAAGGTTTTTCCTCGATTTCGCCGAATTGGGTGAAGTCGACTGCCGGGATGGCCGGGATACCGGCACCACCGGTTGCAGATGGACTCGAAGTCATCACCCGTTTGACGAAGTTTTTGACGTCGTCTTGCAAAATTCGTCCCTTGCGGCCGCTGCCGGTTTGGATTTTGCTCAAATCGACGCCCAGCTCGCGCGCGAATAATCGGACGCTGGGGGTGGCGTGCGGTTTGTAGCCATCGGCGCTGCTTGCGGTGGGGGCAGTCGGTTTTGCCGGCTCGTATTTTGGCGCTTCGACGACGGGAGCGGGCGCAGCGGCTTCTACTGGAACAGCAACTGGAGCAGGCATCTGTTCGGCGGGCGATGCGACTGCAACGGCTTCGCCGACCTCGATGGTCGCGATCAAGCTGCCTTCGGCGACCTTATCGCCTGCCTTGATATGTACGGTCTTGATCACGCCGGCCGCGCTGGACGGCAAGTCCATCGTGGCCTTGTCGGTTTCCATGATCGCCAGGGTTTGTTCCACCGCCACTATATCGCCGGGTTGGACCAAGACTTCGACGATGTCGATTTCAGGGACGTTGCCGACATCGGGGACTTTTATTTCGATTAAAGAACTCATCGTTTGTTTTCCGTTAAATCAGCCAAGGGGCTGGCGCTTCCGGGTTGACGTTGTATTTGGCAATCGCCACTTCGACCTTGGCTGCATCGAATTCGCCGGCCTGAACCAATGCATGCAGCGCGGCGACCGTGACGTGATATCTGTCCACTTCGAAGAAACTGCGCAAATTGGCGCGGGTATCGGAGCGGCCGAAACCGTCGGTGCCCAGTACCGTGTAAGGGCGATCGACCCACGGACGGATCTGCTCGGCGAAGGCGCGCATATAGTCGGTAGCGGCGATGACGGGGCCAATCATGCCATCGAGGCAACGTTCGACATGAGTAATGCGCGGTTTTTCCGTCGGATGCAGGCGGTTCCAGCGTTCACACCGTTGGCCGTCGCGGGCCAGTTCGGTAAAGCTCGGGCAGCTCCACAAATCCGCATCCACGCCCCAGTCTTCGTGCAGCAATTGCGCCGCGAAGATGACTTCGATGAAGATGGTGCCGGAACCCAGGAGTTGCACGCGCGGTTTCTTGCTGTGCGGGCCTTTCTTGAACAAATACATGCCTTTCAGGATGTCGGCTTCCGAGCCATCGACCAATGCCGGCTGGTCGTAGTTTTCGTTCATCAGCGTGATGTAGTAGAAGATGTCTTCCTGCTCGACGTACATGCGGCGCAGGCCGTCGTGGATGATGACCGCCAGTTCGCAGGCGAAGGTCGGATCGTAGGAATAGCAGTTAGGCACGGTGGCCGCCATCAGATGGCTATGGCCGTCTTCGTGCTGCAAGCCTTCGCCGTTCAGCGTGGTGCGGCCTGCGGTGCCGCCCAGCAGGAAACCGCGAGTACGTTGGTCCGCCGCCGCCCAGATCAGGTCGGCGACGCGCTGGAAGCCGAACATGGAGTAATAGATGAAGAACGGAATCATAGGCACGCCATGGGTCGAGTACGACGTTCCGGCCGCGATCCAGTCGCACAGACCGCCGGCTTCGTTGATACCTTCCTGCAATACTTGGCCGTGCTTGTCTTCCTTGTAGAACATCAGCTGTTCGGCATCTTGCGGGGTGTAGAGCTGGCCGAGTTGCGACCAAATGCCGAGTTGGCGGAACATGCCTTCCATGCCGAAGGTGCGCGATTCGTCGGGCACGATGGGCACGACGCGTTTGCCGATTTGTTTGTCTTTGACCAGAACGTTCAGCATCCGCACGAAGGCCATAGTCGTGGAAATCTCGTGGCCTTCGCCGGTGCCTTCCAGCAGACCTTTGAACGCCGAAAGCGCCGGAATTTCCAACGGATAGGATTTGGTCCGACGCGCCGGCAGATAGCCGCCCAGATCGACGCGGCGTTGGCGCAAGTATTTGAGTTCTTCGGAATCCTCGGCGAAGCGCAGGTAAGGCAGATTCGGCAGTTCTTCGTCGCTGATCGGCAGCTGGTAGCGGTCGCGGATGGCCTTGATAGACTCCAGGCTCATCTTCTTCTGTTGGTGGCTGATGTTTTGCGCCTGGCCGGATTCGCCCATACCGTAGCCTTTGATCGTGTGAGCCAGAATCACGGTCGGTTGGCCTTCGTGATTGACGGCGGCGTTAAAGGCGGTGAAGACCTTGATCGGGTCGTGGCCGCCGCGATTCAGTTCCCAGATGTCGCGGTCGGTATAGTCTTTGACCAATTCTTTCAACTCGGGGGTGTTGAAGAAATGTTCGCGGACATAGGCGCCGTCTTTGGATTTGAAGGTTTGGTAATCGCCGTCTACGCATTCCATCATGCGTTTGACGACTAGGCCGTCCTTGTCGCGTGCCAGAATCGGATCCCAGCGGCGCCCCCAGATGACCTTGATGACGTTCCAATTGGCGCCGCGGAAGTTGCTTTCCAGTTCCTGAATGATTTTGCCGTTGCCGCGCACCGGGCCGTCCAGGCGTTGTAAATTGCAGTTGACGACGAAGATCAGGTTGTCCAGCTTCTCTCGTCCGGCCATGCCGATCGCGCCCAGGGTTTCCGGTTCGTCGGTTTCGCCGTCGCCTAAAAATGCCCAGACTTTGCGGCCTTCGGTATTCGCCAAGCCGCGACCTTGCATATAGCGCATGAAGCGGGCCTGATAAATCGCCATGATAGGCCCCAAGCCCATAGAGACGGTCGGGAATTGCCAGAACTCCGGCATTAACCAGGGATGGGGATAAGACGATAGGCCATTGCCGCCAACTTCCTGGCGGAAATTGTCCATTTGTTCGTCGGTCAAGCGGCCCAGTAAAAAGGCGTGGGCATAGGTGCCGGGTGCGGAATGGCCTTGCGAGAAAATCAGGTCGCCGCCGTGTTTATCGGACGCAGCATGCCAGAAATGGTTTTGGCCGACGTCGTACAACGTGGTTGCCGAAGCGAAACTGGCGATATGGCCGCCGACGTTGGTGTGTTTGTTTGCCCGCAATACCATCATCATCGCGTTCCAGCGTACATAGGAACGTATCGTGCGTTCGATGTCGAAGTTACCGGGGAATTTCGGTTGATTGTCGACCGAAATGGTGTTGATGTAGGGCGTGTTGGCGGAAAAGGGAATATCCAGACCGGTTTTTCTGGCGGTTTCGAGCAGTGTTTCGATCAGAAAGCTGGCGCGGTCGCAGCCTTCTTTTTCAATCACCGCTTGCAGCGCCTCCATCCACTCCTGAGTTTCTGCAGGATCAATATCGTGTTTTGCGGCAATATCGGTATTGTTGTTCATTACGGAACCTAGAAAATCGTTGGCTTAGCCCGAAAAGGATACCCGAAATGACTATTTTCAGCATGTTTTTTTGTTGTTCAAGAGCTACAAGATAGCATCGAACAACCGGCTCGTTGTTTGGCCCAGTCCGGCCTCTTTTTCGCAAATTGTTCTCGCCCGGTTTGCTGCGTATAAGGCTTGCGTAAGGTGTCCAATAAGTCCCATACTATAGAAAAATCGTCTTGTTCCGCTAAATCAATGGCTTGCTGAGCCAGATAATTGCGCAAGACGTAAAGAGGATTGACCGCGTTCATGCTTTGTTGACGATCGGCATTGGACCTATTATCGCGTTTCAGACGGGCTTGATAAGCCTTGAACCACAAAGAAGCCATCTCCCGGGCTTCCGTTCTCAATGCTTTATAACTGCATTGTTCCAGCAAACGGTGAATGGCCGATACGTCGTCGGATGAATTGAGGTCGGCCAAATTGCGGTAGAACAAAGTCATGTCAGTTTCGGCGGTTTTTAGCAAGGTAGCCAAATCGGCGCAGAGTGTTTCGTCCGAGGCAGGATCGAACGAAAGCAGCCCCAGCTTGCCGGCCATCATGTTTTGCCAAGCGTTTTCGTATGTAGCGCTGTAAGCGCTCAATGCTTCTTCCAAAGGTGCTGCTTTTTGGATTATCGGGTACAGCGCATTGGCCAACTGCACCAAATTCCAGTAGGCAATGGTCGGCTGATTGCCGAAGCGGTAGCGACGGCCTTGGGCGTCTGTGGTGTTCGGGGTCCAATCCGGGTCGTAATTTTCCAGCCAGCCGTAAGGGCCGTAATCTATCGTCAAACCCAGAATGGACATGTTGTCGGTGTTCATGACGCCGTGTACGAAACCCACCCGTTGCCAGTGGGCTACCATTTCCGCCGTTTTTCGACATACTTCCTCGAACCATTGCAGATACAAGGCTTTGCTCGGTTCGCCTAAATGCGGAAAATCGGTGCGTATCGTGTAATCGATCAGTTTTTTCAGGGTCTCCAAATCGTCGCGTGCTGCGAAAATTTGAAAACTGCCGAAGCGGGTAAACGACGGAGCGGTTCGGCAAACCACGGCGCCGGCTTCCAATTGCGGATTGCCGTCGTAAAACATATCGCGTACGACTTGTTCCCCGCTTAGGATGACACTCAGCGCGCGCGTAGTCGGAACTCCCAGATGGTGCATGGCCTCGCTGCATAAAAATTCGCGTATCGACGAGCGCAGCACCGCAAGACCGTCGGCGCTACGCGAATAAGGCGTAAGGCCGGCTCCTTTCAGTTGCAAAGCCCAACGCTGACCATGGACATTGACGATGTCGCCCAAATTGATCGCGCGGCCGTCGCCGAGCTGGCCTGCCCAATGCCCGAATTGGTGGCCGCCGTAACACGTGGCGTAAGGCTCCATGCCGGGCGCTAGACGATTACCGGCAAAAACCTGGCAAAATTCGTCGGTACGGCAGGTCTCTTCGGATAAGCCGATAATTTCGGCCATTTCGCTGGAATAAGCCACCAGTCGCGGCGCTTTCGCGGTCTTGGGCTGCACCCTTGAGTAACAGGCTTGGTAAACTTGGCGACGATAATTATCCGGCTCCGGGTCGGCGGGTAATTCCCGCACGAAGCGATTATCGAAGTTGAGCGCATCGAATATATTGCTGGCTGATGAGTTCTGCATGGAATATCGGCTAAAATCAGTGTCGGCTTCGTGGATTTAAACGGCTCGTCAAGACAGAGTCGCACACACTTTATAACAATCATTCGATCAATTGAGGTTCGTTTCATGAAAAAACTGTTTCTTAATCGTGGCATGCGCTTGGTTAAGCTCGGCTCGTTGCTGTTACTTGCCTCGCAGTTAACCGCTTGCTTTACGGTCGGCCAGGAGTTTGCAGGCTCGAGGGTGCCGGAAATCAAAATCGGCCAATCGAGCAAGCAAGACGTCGAAAGTATCTTTGGCGAGCCATGGCGCAGGGGGGCGGAAGACGGGAAAAGTACCTGGACCTACGGCATATACAAGTATTATTTATTTGGCCCGGCAGATACCCAAGATTTGCTGATACGATTCGACAACCAAGGTATCGTGCGTTCTTACACCTTCGGTTTGACACGAAAATAGCCCTTAGTCCGTGTTGGCGCGATGGTTGGTGTTTGTAGCGCTGCTGTTGGCTTTCGAT
>JAQTYP010000146.1 GCA_028688235.1 Methylomonas sp. | reverse complement strand
ATGTTTCTCAACTTGCCCCAAACATCGATCTCCCAGGACGACTGCAAGCCGACGAACATATCGGGCAAAATTTCCGGCACGGTATTGCCGGGCGTGATGTCGGTTGTAGCGTTGCCGGCACCGTCCATCGTATAAAGCCCGAATTTTCGCACGCCGCCGCCGATAGCCAGATCGACTTTAGGCAACATCGCACCGTTTGCCAACTTGACGCTGGAACGCGTGGTTTCTATGCGTTGCAAGGCTATTTGCAGATCGAGATTATTGCCGACCGCCGTATCGATTAATTTGAGTAGATGGCTGTCGGCAAAGTAGTCACGCCAGTCGATATCGTGGCCTGAAGGCGGTTCTTGTTTTTGTTGACCTTCGAAACTTGCCGGCATCGGCGTTTCCGGAATATGCAAATCGGTATTCAGATTGCCGCAAGCCGTACCGAGCAAAGCCGATATCGTAATGGGCAGAAAAAATTGATGTTTCATGAGTATTAACTGGTTAATCGCAACTTTAGGCGTCGAAATGTCTCGACGCCGTCAGTTGCCGGCATCGCCGAATGTGAATTAAATGGTCTCGGTAAACGGAGCTTCTTCCTTTTTACCTTTACGATGGTGTTTGTCCGCCAGGCTGGCGAAAACCACGTAAAGCCCCGGAATCATGATGACCCCGAATACCGTGCCGAAGATCATGCCGCCTGCCGCCGCTGAACCTATGGTGTTGTTACCGATCTCGCCGGCGCCGGATGCGAACATCAGCGGTAACAAGCCGGCGACGAAGGCAAACGACGTCATCAAAATAGGGCGTAAACGCAGCACCCCGCCTTCTATCGCCGCATCGAACGGCGATTTCCCTTGTTTATGCTGCAAGGCCGCGAATTCGATGATCAGAATCGCGTTTTTACCGAGTATGCCTATCAGCATGACCATCGCGATTTGGGCATAGATATTGTTTTCCAAGCCCATCAGCATCAGAAAACACAAGGCACCGAACACGCCGATAGGCAGCGACAGAATCACCGCGAACGGCAGCAGAAAACTCTCGTACTGAGCCGCCAGCAGCAGATAGACGAAGGTCAGACAAATCAAAAAGATAAAAATCGCCTGGTTGCCGGCATTGGCCTGATCCCGCGAGGAACCGGCCCAGTCATAACCGAAGCCCTTAGGCAATTTTTGCGCCGCCACCTCCTTGATGGCTGCAATGGCTTGGCCGCTGCTGTAACCGGGAGCTGGCTGGCCGTTGACCATCGCCGAGGTGTACATGTTGTAGCGGGTCACCTGTTCCGGGCCGTAGACTTTTTCGACAGTCAGAAATGACGAAAAGGGCACCATCTTGCCGGCGTCGTTTTTCAGGTACAGCTCCATCAAGTCTTCGGGATGGGCGCGGTATTCCGGCAAGGTCTGCACCATGACTTTGTACATCTGGCCGAAGCGGATGAAGTTGGTCGCGTATTCGCTGCCTATCAGGGTTTGCAGCGTGCTCATCGCGTTGTCGGCGGTCACGCCTTTTTGCGCGGCCTTGTCGCCGTCGATATGCAACACAAATTGCGGAAAACTGGCGTTGAAGGTCGTAAACGCGTTGGTAATCTCCGGCCGCTGGTTCAACTCCGCGACAAAGTCGTTCGCCACTTTTTGCAGGCGGTTCAGGTCGTCGGAACCGGTCTTGTCCAGCAAGCGCATCTCGAAGCCGCTGGAGTTACCGTAACCCGGCACCGGCGGCGGCATAAAGAACTCAACATTAGCGTCCTTGATATGACGGGTTTTTTCTTCCAATTCGCTGATGATGTCTTTGTCCGAAGATTCGCGTTCCTCCCAGCTTTTCAGGCTGATCAGATTCATGCCGTACACGGCGCCCGTGCCTTCGGACAGAATACTGAAGCCTGCCAGACTGGAAACCGAAGACACGCTTTCCAGGCTGGAGGCGATGCGTTGCACCTCGTTGGAGACTTTTTCGGTACGCTCCAAGGTGGCGCCCGAAGGCGTCGTGATATTGGCGTAAATCGTGCCTTGATCTTCCTCGGGAATGAAGCCGGTCGGCACGAACTTGCCTATCAGGCCGGCGCCAACCGAAAAAACCAGCAAAACCGCAAAGGTGACGAGGCTACGATTGCCGATGGCGGCAATCAAGGCCTTATAGCGATCGGAAATCCCGTCATACCAGCGGTTGAAGCCGGCAAAAAACCTCTGCGTCCGGCTGGCTTGATGGTGATTGTGATCGTGCAGGTTTTTCAAAAACATCGCGCATAGTGCCGGCGTCAGGGTCAAAGCGGTAACGCCCGACAATACGATAGCGATCGCCATCGTCAGAGAAAACTGCCGGTAAAAAACGCCCTCGGGGCCTTCCATGAAGGCCACCGGAATGAATACCGCCGACATCACCAGCGTAATCGCGATAATCGCCCCGCTGATCTCGCGCATCGCGCTTTCCGTCGCGCGTTTCGGCCCCATGTGCGCATGCTCCATCTTGGCATGCACGGCCTCGACCACGACGATCGCATTATCGACCACGATGCCGATCGCCAATACCAGCGCGAACAACGTGATCAGATTCAGCGAAAATCCGAGCATCTGCATGAAGAAAAATGTACCTATCAAAGACACCGGCACCGCGATGATGGGTATCAGCGTCGAGCGCCAATCCTGTAGGAAGATGAACACCACCAGGGCCACCAGCACGAAGGCTTCGAACAGGGTTTTCAAGACTTCGTGTATCGATGCGTCCAAAAACTTCGATACATCATAGCTGACGGTATAGTCCATGCCCGGCGGAAAGGTGTTGGCCTTGATTTCGGCCATGGTTTTCTTGATGTTGGCTATGACTTCCTTGGCATTACTACCCGGACGCTGCTTCAACAAAATCGCGGCCGACGGCCGGCCGTTTTCCTTGGACAATACGTTGTAATCCTTGGAATCGAATTCGATGTCGGCCACGTCTTTCAGACGAATGATTTCGCCGTTCTGGCCGCTGCTTAACACGATGTTTTCGTAACCTTCCCGGGTATTGTATTTGCCGGTGTACTTCAACACATATTGCAGCGATTGCGCCTCCTTGCCGGAGCTTTCGCCTATCTTGCCGGGCGCCGCCTCGACGTTTTGCAGCCGTAGTTTCTCGACGATTTCGTTGGCCGAGATGTTGTACATCAATAATTTGTCGGGTTTCAGCCAGACCCGCATCGCGTATTCCCGCGAACCCAGGATTTCGGCAAAGCCGACGCCTTCTATGCGTTTGAGCTCCTTGAGAACGTTGATGTCGGCAAAGTTGAATAAAAATTTTTCGTCCACCGTCGTATCGGCGCTCAAGATGTTGATATACAGCAGCATCGCGTTTTGGACTTTTTCGACGATGACGCCGGCCTTGGTCGCTTCAGCCGGCAACTCATCTATCGCCGAAGACACCCGGTTTTGCACGTTGACGGCCGCCACATCCGGGTCGGTGCCGGGTTTGAACACGATGCTGATCAAGCCGCTGCCGTCGTTCCCTGCCACCGACGACATATAACTCATGCCCGGCACGCCGTTGATCACCCGTTCCAGCGGCGTGATGACCGCCTTGACGACCACTTCGGCATTGGCGCCGGTATATTTGGTCGTGACGGTGACCTCGGGCGGCGCGATATCCGGAAATTGGGTAACGGGGAGTTGGGTCAACGCCAACAATCCCAGCAACGTAATCAGTACCGATATGACGATGGACAATACCGGCCTGTGTATGAATTTAGAGGTCATGCCGAATTTCTCCGCTCAGTCTTTGTTGCCGGAGAACATCGCGGCCGCCAAATCGATGGTTTCGGGCTGGATTTTCATGCCGTCTTTGGCGTTTTCCACGCCTTCGAATATGATTCGATCTTCCTTGTTCAAGCCCGATTCCACGACATAAAAGTCGGTGAAGCGCATTTTCGGCACGATATTTTTTTGGTGCAAGGTATTGTCCTTTCCGACCACGAAGACATAGAGTTTGTCTTGAATTTCGAAGGTCGATTTTTGGGCAATGATCAACGCATTTTTGATTTCCTTCTCGATGATAATTTTACCGTTTGCGCCGTGTTTCAATATCGCATCGGGGTTTGGAAACCGGGCTCTGAATGCAATATTGCCCGTTTCCTTATCGAATTCGCTTTCTATGGTTTCTATTTTGCCTTGATAAGGATATATCTCGTTGTTGGCGAGTTTTAAACTGACGGTTTTTGTTTGTTTTTCGTCGCTGTTGATGTAATTCAGATAATCGATTTCGGATAAATTGAAATACGCGAATATTTCATGGTTGTCGGAAATGGACGTCAACATATCGCCTTCCTCGACCAAACTGCCCATCTTATGCGGAATACGGTTGATGATGCCGTCATAGGGCGCTTTGATCTGGGAGAACGAAAGATGTAAGGCAACCTGCTCTTTATGCGCCTGTGCCTCTTCCACTTTGGCTTTCAAGGCATTGACCTTGGCACTCAACACATCGACCTCGGGCTTCGATACGATGCTTTTGTCCAGCAAGCGCTTTACGTTGGCATATTCCACTTCGCCGGCCTTCAAATCGGCCAAGGCCGCTTTAAAATCCGCATCGGCCTTTTGTAATTCTTTTTCGAATTCCAGGTAATTCAGCGTAAATAACAGTTGACCCTTTTTGACCGTTTGACCTTCGTCTACATAATTTTTTTCTATGAAGCCTTTGATTTTACTCCTGACTTCGACATATCTGACCGACTGGATTTCGGCGACATATTCGCTGTTGTAAGTAGTATTTTTGACTAAAGGGCTGACGACTTGATAAACTTCAAGTTTCGTATCGATATTACTTTCCGGGTTACAAGCTACCCCGGCCATACAACAAGCCAGGAATAGTATTCGAGTTAACATGTTAGACATTGAATTCTTTGGATAAATGAATTGATGATATGCGGCTGGGCAAAGCGTTTCAAGGACTTAATGAGTCCTGCATGCGATTACGGCCGGCCAACTGATGACAGCTTTCGTGAGGTAGGGCTTTACGGCATTCTCGCCTTCGTCGTAACGAAGGCGCGGATGCCCCGAAACTGCCTTGCATTTTCGGGGACTATGTACAGGCTTCGCCAGCGTTGGAATGAAACCCAACTTATCTCGCTGGGTTTCATGGCGTTCAAGCCGTGTCGCTGCAAGCGGTTACCAGTCCGGGCCGGTATGCGGCGGCGGATCGCGTTGACCGTATTGATATTTGAATTTGCGCCGCAACAAACCGGTCGGTTCATCGGGTATGCGTTTTAACAATTGCTCGCTGGCGCGCTGAGCCTCATCCTGTTCTACCGCTTGCTCGGCTTGCGAACTTGGAGCCTCTTGTGCCGGCTTGGGATTGCTTGGCGAGCGACGCGCGTCGTCCGGCTTGTCGGTTTGTTGTTCCGGCTGCGGCTGCTTATCTTGATTTTGCTGGGGCTGTTGTTTGGCTGACTCCGAGTGATCGGCCTTTTGTTCTTGCTCCGCATGAGCTTGATTTTGTCCCTGATCTTGCTGCTTTTTCTGCTCGGACTGTCCGGACTGGTGGTCTTGCTGATCTTGATTTTCGGCAGACTGCTCGGATGACTGGTTATCTTCGCCTTGCTGATTTTTGGGGTCGTTCTGTTGCGGCTTTTGTTGCTGCAACTGCTTTTCCACTAACTCCTTGTTATATAGGGCGTCGGCATGGTTCGGGTTCTGTTTCAACGCTTGCTGGTAAGCCTCCAGAGCCTCTTGCAAACGACCAACCTTGGCCAACGCATTGCCCCGATTATATTGGCCGTCGACGGATTGCACGTCCTTCAGCGTTTCGGCGGCCTCCTGGTATTGACCGGCTTTATATTGCGCCGCCGCGCGCCAGGCAGGATCGTTGAATTGCTCGGCCGCCTGCTGGTATTGCTGTTGTTCGAAGGCCTGTTGTCCGCGTTGATCCTGGGTTTGCCATAAACTTTGCCATTCGAACGCATAGGCATCTTGCGGCATGGGCAACAGCGCCAACAAACCAAATACCAGCAAGCCCTTCCTGAAACGCAGGGCCGCCCACGGCAAAACCAACAACAACAGCCAAGGGCCTTTTTCATCCCATTGTTGCAGCTGTAAATCGGTTTGCTCCAGCTTGTCCTGAAGGGCTGTATTATTGAACAGCCGCCCCAAGCGTTCGATATCGTCGTCGTTGGCCGTCACGATTTCGAAAATCCCACGGCCAACCGAAGCAAGCCGGGACAAGCCGGCGCCGTCCAGTTTGGCAACGACGATATTGCCGTCGCCGTCCTTCAAAAAGCCGCCGGCCACGGGAATCGGCGCGCCGTCTGGCGTACCCAGCGCCAGCACGGATAAGCGGTAATCCCCTAATACCTTTTCGGCATGGGCTATGCTGTCGGCATCGGTTCCGTCGCTTACCAGCAAGATATGACCTTGCGGTAAGCCGGATTGGCGCAATAAATCCACCGCTTTTTCGACGGCAATCCCGGCATTGCTGCCGGGACTAGGCATGATATCCGTCCGCAAGGCTTCCAACTGGCTGTTGATGGTCGCCGTATCGGTCGTCAACGGCGTGACGGTAAAGGCGTCGCCGCTGTATACCAGCAAGGCGGTTTGCCCGTCTTTGCGCTGTTTCAGAATATCGCTGATTTTGTAGCGGGCTCGACCGACGCGGCTGGGCTTGATGTCGGTGGCATCCATGGATTTGGACAAATCCAGCGCAATGACCAGGGCCGAGTCGTTACGAAAGGCAGGGCTGGGCAAGCGCTCCCAAGCAGGTCCGGCCAAAGCCAAAATCGCAAGCAAAACCGCGGTCGATGCCGCAATCCAGGTACTCGGCCGGCCTTGCGAAGGTTTATTCTGCAAGATGAACGGCAACAGCTCTTCATCGCAAATCTTGCTCCAGTCGCCGCGCCTATATTTTTGCGTCATCAGCAACAACAGTAAAAGTGCCGCCGGCAGCAACGCCAGCAAACACCAAGGCCGCAAAAAATGAAAATCCGCCGGCATCAAAACCACCTCGAGCGGCCTAGGGCCAATATGGTCGCCAGAAACATGGCCCCCGCCAAAGGCCAATAATACAACTCGGATTTCGGGCGGAAGAATTGTTTGTCTTTTTCCACCGGTTCCAGTTGATCGAGTAGGGCATAGATAGCATCGAGCTCTTCGGTATTGCGAGCGCGGAAATAGCGGCCGCCGGTGGTATCGGCTATCGCTTTCAGGGTTTTTTCATCCAGATCCGCGGACGGATTGACCCTGCGGGTACCGAACAGGCTGCGCACCAGCATCTCGTCGGCGCCTATGCCTATCGTATAGATTTTCAAATGATGCTGGGCGGCGATTTCTGCCGCTTTCAACGGCGTCAGTTCACCGGCCGTGTTGGCGCCGTCGGTCAGTAGTATCAGCACACGGCTATCGTTTTTTTCGTCTTGCAAGCGCTTGACGGCCAAACCTATCGCGTCGCCTATCGAGGTTTGCGGCTCGTCTTCGGTGATGCCTATGAAGGCTTCGTTCAGCAGAGTTTGCACGGTCTTGCGGTCGAAAGTCAGCGGCACATGCAGATAAGCCCTGGTGCCGAACAAAATCAACCCTAAGCGATCGCCGACTCGGCGTTGCACGAAATCGCTCACCACATACTTGGTCGCGGTCAGTCTGTCGAAGCGCCTATCGTCGATGACGAAATCTTTTTCGTCCATGCTGCCGGACACATCGACAGCCAACAGTAAATCGCGGCCGTTGACGGCCAATTCCAAAGGTTCGCCCAGCCATTGCGGTCGGGTACAGGCGATCACCAACAAAATCCAGGCTAAACCGGCGAGACGTAAGGGCCACGGCTTGGCGCCAACCCTACGTTCCGCCCCGCCGCTCTGGATGTCGTCGATAAAC
>JAQTYP010000145.1 GCA_028688235.1 Methylomonas sp. | reverse complement strand
AGCCAGCTGTTCAGGCGAGGCTTTTGCCATGGAATAACGTATATTTTTTAGTGTTGAGGTTATTATGAATACCGTGCTGATAACGGGAGCTAATCGGGGTTTGGGACTAGAATTTTGCAAGCAGTATGCGGAAGCCGGATGGAAGGTCTTGGCTGTTTGCCGTGAGCCTTCAGCTGCGCTGCAATTGCAGGCATTGGCCGAACGCCATGACACGCTGCAAATTGAGCAACTGGATGTCGGCGATTTTGCCGGGATAGATTGCCTGGGTGCACGCTTGGCGAGCGACAGCATCGACGTGTTGGTCAATAATGCCGGCGTCTACCTCGATCACTCCGGGAACGGCTTGGGGCATTTGGATTATGCCGCCTGGTCCGATTCTTTTCTGATCAATAGTATCGCGCCGGTCAAACTCGTAGAGACCTTTTTACCGCACATTCAGCGTAGCCAAAAAAAGCTGATCGTCAGTATCAGTAGTTTGATGGGCAGTATGGCCGACAATCAAAGTGGCGGCAGTCTGTTGTATCGATCCAGCAAGGCTGGATTGAACGCCGCGATGAAAACCTTGGCCGTCGACTTGGCACCCCGTGCTATCGGCGTCTTGATACTGCACCCGGGTTGGGTAAGGACCGATATGGGCGGAAAAAATGCCTTGATCGACGTAAACGAAAGCGTCAGCGGCATGCGCAAGCAGATAGCTGAGTTTACGCTGGCGCAATCAGGCTGTTTTGTGAAATACGACGGCAGCCGCTTGCCCTGGTAAGATCGCGCGTATGCGCATGAATATCATGCCGGCAGAATGAATGTCGCCGGCTTTCGATCCGAGAAAAGTCAGGACAAACGCTTGACAAGTCTAACCACGAGTTCGAGAATTTTACTTCAACTGATTTTAGGTACTAACCATGAGCGTATTTACTTGGAATGACAGTTATCAGATAGGCGATGACAATGTCGATGCTCAGCATCGACATTTGTTCGAGTTAGCCAACCAAATGGTCGAAGCGACGGATAACGAGCTTATTCGTTTGCTGATGTCGTTTTACCGGCACGTAAGGGAGCATTTCGAAGCGGAAGAAGACTTGATGAAACAGGTCGGATTTCCGGATTATAAAAATCACGTGCAGGAACACGATCAAATGTTGGACAGGCTGGTGGAAATCAGCAAAGCCGTACAATTAAAACAATGGAGCGCCAATGACATTCGAGCGTTCATTGACAGCTGGGTGCTGTCGCATATTCTGCAAAAAGATTCTATCATCGGCGAACATCTAAAGACGCTATAAAAACCTGCGATGGATTTCGTCAAAATTTGCCATCGAGTCGATGAAGGGTTTCTTCCATCGTCGTAATGACTTCTTGCTGTTGCAGCGTTAAAGGACTGCTTTTCAATTGGCTTAAATGCGCGTTTAACCTAGCGATCATTTCGCTACGCTCTTTACGCTGATTCCGTAACTTCGCAAGCATATTCGAAAATGCTTCAGCGAGTGCATGTAGTTGATCCTTTTCCCGTAACTGGGCCGTTTCATCGAGATTGCCGTTTCCGACCGCTTCACACAGAAGCTCGAAGCGGTACAAGGGGCCTGCTATTTTATGCGAGGCATATAAAACCGAAATCGCGGCAACCGCACCCGCCACGATGATCGAAACCACATTGCCTAGGATAACCGACACACCCAATCGGTCGGCGGCTTCCGCGATATTGATATGAGCCGAATATGATCGCGCTTGTAAGTCATCTCCGGTAAGCCAGTAAATCAGCAGCGCCGAACACAAACCCGATAATAGAATGACGGCGAAGGCCCCGAGGATTAAGCGGCCTTGGAAGCGCTTTTTTATATATAGTTGACGACGTTTCAGCGGATTGTTGCTCATGATGGTTAGCCTTAAGGGGTATTGTGGCAGGTTAAACAGAGTTCGCCATCGCTGTTGTTGCGACGCAGCAAATAACTTTTCTGCAAGCGTTGCGCATTCAACAAGCGATCCATGAAACTAAAACTGGCCTGAGGGCGATCACTATCCAATCGGCCATGGGTGTAATGGCAAGTCAGGCAAGTAATGTCATTGTCTTGATTTAAGGGTAAATCGGCCGGTATCGGGAAATCGACATGCACACCCGTTTTATGAACCACGCCGGAATCATGGCAGGATGAACACATGTCCACGCCGTTCAAGCGGAAACGTTCAAGATGGACTGTAAGGTTTTTACTGTTCAGAATGTTGTCATCCTTTAATTTCGGTTCGCTGTCGTGACAAACGATACAGCTGGATGGATCATCCTGTCTGGATACCTCATGCGGATTATCGGCGGCCTGCGCCGTCAGCATAAACAACAGCATAAAGCCGCTGGTGGACAATAGCAATGCGAACAATGGATTATTCATATCAGAACGACATCACGATTTGGGTGATGCCCAGTCTCTTGTCGAAGTAGCGCTCGGCCGTATGGGTACCTAGCGTATCGTCGTACTCGAACTTGATGCGCAGATAATCACTGAATTTATAGTTGAGTCCAATACTCAGCATAGACACGTCATTGATGGCTACCGTAGTACCATCGTAATCCGAGGCCAATTTTTGAGAAGGTTGCCAGCGACCATAACGCGCAAAGACCTGCACCGGCTGTTTGATCAGATTATCCAAATCGGCGATCAAGGTGGTGTGATACCCCAACTGATGATTTTTGCCAAAAGGATATTCAGTCGGCGCGGAGACTATATTATCGTCGGCATCCAGATAGACCTGCCGATGCGCTTGCAACAGCATGAATTCGTTTTGCAATCGCCACATACCGTAGCCTATACTCAGATCGGCGCCGTAGACGGTGTTTCGGATGTCGTTATCGCCATCCAGCTCGCTGAGATGGGAAACGCCGAATTCTATGCCATCGATAATCGCGCCCCTGGTGTTGCGGTGGACCGTATAAGGATTTTGCGCCAACGACAAGCCCAGGCGGCCGCCTATGGTGCTGCCGTCACCGCCATAGACCCCGTTGGTCCAGAATGCCGAGTAGTGGATCATGTTCCACGAACCGTAAGCACGGATACCGTCGCTATTGTAACCGCCATTCTGTATCCGGGTGGTGGTCAGTGGCGCGCTAACAGTGACTCTATCCTTGCTGGCGTAGTATTGATAATCGGTGCCAAACGGCAAATCGAAACGCCCACCCTGAATGTGCCATCCCTGGTTATTGAAAATCCGGCCACGTGGCGGAATTCTATCGTCGAACGAGTGATAATCGACCAATGCCACGGCGATGTCGGCACCACCTGCGGCCGTGGGATCGCTGTTGCCGTTAAACAACAAGGCGCTGCTGGCGCCGAAATGTTCGTCGTAGGCATAATCCAGATCGAGCTCCACGGAGCCGATACTGAAGGTTTGATCGCTGGAGTTGCCGGTTTTGGCGTTGATATCGAAAAAACCGCCGATATTCAAGCCATGCGCTTCCGTGGAGGCTTTCAGTTCAGCGACTTTTTTGTCCAGAGCGCGTAATTTGCCGCTCATGCTCGAATCGTCACTATCGCTGGCCGCTGTTTTTGTCGTAACATCGGCGGTCGGTTTGGGTTGAGGTAGGTCTTCCGCTAGGATTTTGCCTTGTCCGTTCAGAGCGGCTGCCGCAACCGGCGCCAGCCCTTTTTCCTGCTCGAGCTGGCGTATCCTGGCTTCCAATTGCTCGATTTTCTGATCTTTTTCACGCAACATATCGGTGACGATTTGACGGATATGATTGTCGTCAACGGACTTGGCCTCGAGCTTAAGGGGTAAGGTCCAGACTACGAACAATAAAAACAGAATTTTTTTTGGCATAGATTCCCGTCGAGCAATTGTTAGAGCAATGTCCATCGGTAACTGGTTTTAGCACTGGATGGCGGCGTTCTAGCCGAGCAGGACAGCCCCATGTGTCAATCCAGTTTGAAGAACGCAACCGCCTGTTGTAGTTGCGCGGCTTGGCCATTCAGTTCTTCGGCGGTTGCGGCCAATTCCTCGGCGCTGGCGGCGTTATGTTGCGTCGCTTTGTCCAATTGGCGCATGGCATCGTTAATTTGATTGACTCCGCTGGCTTGCTCGATCGAGGCGGCGTTGATTTCCTGAACCAAATCGGCCGTTTTGGTGATGCTTGGAACGACGGTGTTGATCAAATTGCCGGCCTTTTCGGCGATAGCGACGCTGTTGGTCGCCAATTCGTTGATTTCTTCGGCCGTGATTCGGCTGCTTTCCGCCAATTTACGTACTTCGGCCGCCACCACGGCAAAGCCTTTGCCGTGCTCGCCGGCGGAAGCCGCTTCGATTGCGGCATTCAATGACAATAAATTGGTTTTATAGGCGATGTCCTCGATCTGTCCAATCTTTTTGGCGATGTGTTTCATGGCGCCTACGGTTTCGTTGACGGCATCGCCCCCCGCGCGGGCTTCGTCGGCAGATTTGCTGGCCATTTGTTCGGTGACATGGGCATTTTCGGTGTTTTGCTGCACAGAGGCGTTGAGCTCTTCGATAGACGACGTGGTTTCCTCGACGCTGGCCGCCTGTTCGGTCGTCATCTGGCTCATGGCTTGCGCAGTCGCATTCACTTGTTGCGAAGCCCCGACCAAGTTATCGGCCGCGGTTCTGACCTGGCCGACGACTTCTCTCAAGCCTTCGACCATTTCTTTCACCCCGGCCAAAATCCCGGTCAACCTGTGCTTTTCGGCATCGATTTTGAAGTTTAAATCCCCGGAGGCAATTTTTTCCACGGCTTCGACCAAGAACGCCGGTTCGCCTCCGAGCTGTTTCAATATATTCGTGATGATGGCAAAGGAGACGACGAGCCCCAGCAATATCGCGATGATAGTCGTTGTAATGACGAAGATTTGAGACCGTTGTCCTTGTTTTTCCATGCTGCTTTGAATGGCACTGGCTGCTGAGTCGACCGATTTGCGCATCGCCGCCAGATTCGTCTGCACGGCTTGCAAGTTCGGTAAGGTTTTCTCCTTATACAACTCGACGGTGCCGGGTTGCGAGGCATCAGCCGCGGCTTCCGAGGCCGTACTCCGTGCCTCTTTGATATGCTTGGCGGATTCGTGCAATCTGCGGTGCGGTTCTTCGATGTCGGCCAGGGCGCTTTTCAATGCCGGAAACTGTTTTTCGGCATGCTGTCTTTCTTCCCCATAATACCAACGGCCAAACGCGCATTGGGTGTGATCCAGCTGAATATCGAGGTCGTGGCTATGTTCATCGAATACGAAGGCGTTGAGTTTTGCGGTCCAATTCAAGTGATCGACTTCGCGTTCGACCAATTGCGTTCTCAGATTGTCGGCCGTGACGACTTGATGCGAATTTCCAAGCAACGACGACAGGCTGTTGACGCTGATGAAGGCCATGATGATCAGTAGCAGCAATACGCCACCAAAACCGAGTGAAATTTGGGTCTTTAATTTCATGGGTAATTCCTTATAAATGATCGGCACTCGCCGTGGTTCTATGCTTCATTTGGAAAAAATCGAACGGTTTTAATCCGGCTGAGTTTCGAGTGGCTCGGGTGATTGAGCGATGGAATTCAATTGCGACAATTCCTCCAGCGACAAGACCTTGTTGATGGCCAGCAAGATGATGAAAACCTCGTCGACACGCGCCATGGCCTGAATGAAATCGGTACGGATATCGGTTCCGAAATCCGGAGCGGGCTGGATGTTGGCCTGAGGGATTTCCAGAATTTCCCTGACTTCATCCACCAACATGCCGATCAACTGAGTGTTATCCATCGCATCTACTTCGACCAATACGATGCAGCTGCGCTTGCTGACTTCGGCGCAACGGTGTTTGAGACGGGCCGAAAGATCGATGACGGGAACAACATTGCCCCGTAAATTGATGACGCCGTGTATATAATCGGGTGTCAACGGTACGTGGGTGACGTTGGCTATCTCGATGATTTCCTTGACGTCGAGTATGTTGATGGCGAAACTCTCCTGGTCAACCAGAAAGGTCAAATATTGACCGACGTGTTCTTGTATCGCCAGGGAAGTCGCATCGGAGTCTTTACGAATTAAATTTGCCATGATTTTTTCTCCAGCGGCTAGAAGCGCTCGAAATCGGAATCGTTGAACTCCAACGAGACATCGGCATGCTTAACGCCGCTCAGCGGCTTGTTGGCCTTTTTATTGGATATTGTCCGCGCCGGACGCTGGGTCGATGCCGGTGGGCGATTTGCTGGCGTCGACTTCGCCGATTGATTATTCATTTTAAAGAAGGCGACAGCCTGTTGCAGTTGCTCGGCTTGACCGTTCAGTTCTTCGGCGGTTGCGGCCAATTCCTCGGCACTGGCGGCATTTTGCTGGGTCGCTTTATCCAGTTGCCGCATGGCGTCGTTGATCTGGTTGATGCCGCTGGATTGCTCGATAGAGGCGGCGTTGATTTCCTGCACCAAATCGGCGGTTTTGACGATATTGGGTACCACTGTGCCTATCAGTTTGCCGGCTTTTTCGGCGATCGCGACGCTGTTGGACGCCAGTTCGTTGATTTCTTCGGCCGTGATGCGGCTACTTTCGGCCAATTTGCGTACTTCGGCGGCGACCACCGCAAAACCTTTGCCGTGTTCGCCAGCGGAAGCGGCTTCTATCGCGGCATTTAGCGACAATAGATTGGTCTTGTAAGCGATGTCTTCGATTTGGCCGATTTTCTTGGCGATGTGTTTCATCGCTTCGACGGTTTCGTTGACCGCTACGCCGCCGTCGCGGGCTTCACCGGCGGATTTGGTGGCCATTTGTTCGGTGACGTGGGCGTTTTCGGTGTTTTGCTGTACCGAGGCATTGAGCTCTTCGATAGACGAAGTGGTTTCCTCGACACTGGCCGCCTGCTCGGTGGCCATCTGGCTCATCGACTGTGCCGTGGCACTGATTTCTTTAGATGCGCTGGTCAGCGTATCTGAATTGGCTCGCACTTGCTCTACGACTTTGGCGAGTTGATCGCGCATGTCGCGTAAGGCTTGCGCCAACTGGCCGATTTCGTCCTTGCCGCTAACATCCAGTTTCGCCGTCAGATCGCCTTCGGCCAACGATTTGGCGAAGGCGACACCGACCGTGATAGGCGCGGTAATCAGATTGGCCAGGAACAGTGCGATGCCTATGCCCAAAATCAACGCTATGATGATGGTGCCGATGATGATCTTATTGGCTTCGCCGACCAGGGTTTCCGCTTCGGTTCGTGCCTTGGTGAGTTGTTGATAGCCGGCTTCCTCGGCGGTTTGCGCCTGTTTGATGACGTTATTTCCAAGAGAGGCCATTTCGGCCAAAATGACTTTCAGCTTGTTGTCGTTATCGATCCAGGACTGCGCGGCTTGCCGATAGTCCTCGACTAATTGGCGTGCTTGGGCAATGTTTTTCTTGCTTTCTTCGCTATTGGCTTCTTTTTCTTGTTGATCGAAAATGCCGATCAATTCGGGTAGCCAACCCTGCATTTTCTTCCAGGCTACCCTATCTTTATAATTCACTTCTTCCTTTTCGGCGCGCATGATTTCCATGGCTTTGATGTAGGCCTGAGTCGAACCAATGTAGCGTTGAACGTAATGATCGAGTTCTTGTTGGCTGGCCCCTTTGGCCATGGCGGCTTGGTATTTATCGACTTGCCTTTGTAAGTCTATATCGGTTGCCTTGGCGACGGCATTACCTTTTTCGATCATGATAGCGACAGCTTGCTTATTTGCTTTCAGCGCTGAGACTACTGCCCGGAATTTCTCTGCATATTGGGTGGTGCTGTCGCGGGCTATTTTGGATTGATTCGATAATTCGACGTTGTCGTATTGTTTGGCCACCTGGTCGACCTTGTCCAGGTATTCGAAGACTTCTTTGATTTGCTCGTCCACTTCCCGGGCGTCTTCGTCTTTCTGCGA
>JAQTYP010000144.1 GCA_028688235.1 Methylomonas sp. | reverse complement strand
GCTTTCTGGTTGTTCGGCAGTGCGATACTGGGAATCGCAGGATACACCGGCAAGCGCCGCTACTAAAGCCTCGGCAGTCGCGGCGGCCTGGTTACCAAGCTCCGGCTTGGTAACCAAGTCCTGGAAGCTATTGCTTCCCGATCGAATCAGTGAAAGCTGGAGCTTTCAAGCCATCGTTCCCAAACCGGAGTTTGGGAATCGGCTAAACAGGGCAGTCACATTGCCTTTGTTTAATCGTGGTCACTCGTGACGCACAAGGTGCCGCCTATCGATTCGATCACGACGATCCCATTACTGCCCTGAGAGGAAGAAATTTTGATCGTGCCTTTGGCGCCCTCGAAATAATTGCTTCCGGCGACGACGACGTCGTCTTCCGGCGTCGGATACTTGGCAAGGTTAATCGTATCTTTGGTATAAATTTGGCCGATGTTCTTGCCGGAATGATTGAAGACGCTCATCTGCGTCACGACGGTTCCTACCGTTCCGGTGGCGCCGTTTCCGAACAGATAGGGTACATCGAAAGTATCGAAGTTATTGGTCCACGCCGAGATGGTTTTGATGGTAAGCGGTTTAGAGCCCCATGAAACGTTGATGGTTTGCGCATCGTTCGATACGTAGCAACTGCCGTCGAAGCCAAGATAAGTCACGTCCGGAAACCGTTTGCTCGCGTTCAGCTTGGCCAGCACCTTGTAATTAGGGTCCGTGCAAGATACGGGTATTAAAGAGGCGCTGGCCTGCTGATAGCCCGTCAATGGCTTGCAGACCGGTGCGGCTTGCGCCGGATTGAAACTCAGCGCGGATATCAAGCTTATCGTTAGGGTCGTTGTTTTGTTCATGGTGATTCTCTAAATTGCCGGGTATCGAAAGTCTGTCAGGGCGTTGGCGTTACCTGTTCCGAGCGGCGCTCGAAGCGAATACTGGCGAACACAGGCTCGGCCTCCCGTAACCGAGCCTCGTCGGCGGACTTGGCAAGCACCGTCAACTTCAGCGGCCCCATCGGCGTTGCCTGAATTTCCGGAACATGAAGCCCGACAAAATAGCGGGGCGCGTCCGCATCAATCCCTCTCTTGCCGCCGGTTGCAGAATCGGTGACCGGCGCCGGCAGGCTAAACCGCACCAGCCGCGCGGCTAGGCCGTCGACCATGATCGTCTGCTCCGAGACCTGTGTTGCGCCGGGCGGAAGCTGCCGCAGCGGATCGCTGTAAATACCGAAGTCGTAGTCGATATGCAGCGCTGGCCCGCCGTGGCCGCCGGCCACGAATTGCCCGGCCATGGAATCGATGGCGTTACCGCTCAAGCGTTGCCAGCCGGGCGGGGCGCACCAGGAAAATCCGCCCAAATCGCGACGCTGGCAGTCTTCGGCCAAGACGGGCGCTACAATCAGCCAAACCGCCATAGACAACCAAGCAATGCCGCGCCACGCGCCACCGCAAGGCCGGCGTAATCCTTGAGCCCGATACCCGCCGCCGCGTGTTTTCATCGTTTACGCGGCGACGCAGGACTTACCGCGTGCCCGCCAGGCCAGTAGCCCCATGCCGGAAGCAAACATCCACCAGGCGGCCGGCAATGGCACCGCGGCCGGCGGCAACGGCGCCAACACCGAAAACGGCGTGATCGAAATGAAGCGCTGGCCGTTGGCGTCCATTTGTACGAACGGGCTACGCAGTATCGTCGCCACTTCGGCGTCCGTCAGCGAATAACTCGCCGTATAATAGCGGGGGGACTCAATAGAGGGATACATCAAGTCAGAGCTGTCAGAAGCGTTATGCAGCAAACCCAGGTTGTGGCCCAATTCGTGGGCCATAATATGGGCGCTTCTCCAATAATTCGCCTCGATGTCTGCTTGGGTGATCGCTGGATCGATCCTGTACCAGCAACCTTGCGCAGTTTCCTCTGGCGAACATGGCAAATGTGTTTCGGGCTTGAGAGCCAGGTCGGCTTGAACGCTGGTCTTCAAGGAGAAGCCTTGTCGCCTAGCCAGCCTAAGCCAATGATACTAGTGCTGCTCCCATAACCGTTTTCATAGCCGTCGATATAGAACATCGGCACGGTCAAGCTATTGGCGAGACCGGAAGCCTGTGTCAATGCCCCCAGATCGTCAGCGGAACCATAGGAACCATAAGGGAAGTCCTCGATTAACCATGCGCTGTTGTACAGCGTCTGTGCCGGGTTGAAGCGGATGTCTATGGTGTTCGTGCCGAAACTCTTTTGCGAAAAGATGGCGTCGATCTGCGCCTCGTGCAGGTTTTGCACCCGGCCCGCGTGTGCTTGGGAATTGAATCCCGCAAGCAATAGCGCCGAAAGCAATAGGCCGGTTTTTTTGTTTAATCGCATGGGAAATGCTCCAAGTGTAATGCGGTTTTGTGGGTTGCTGTTGGTCAAAAAGCTGATGCCGCCGCGGAAAAAGGGTCAGGTTACATTTCGCCGAAACATAATGTCCCCCCCCCTTTTTTTTCGGTGTATGACGTTATCGCTAATGCAGCCCACGAGTTTTACAAAACTCCGCTGCCTATCCGGCAGCGGAGGTGTAAGAAGGACAATCAGGCTTTACGGCGATTCAACAACCCAAGCAATCCCAACAGGCCGGTCCCAAACTGCCAGACAGCACCGGGTACCGGCACGGCTGCGGGTGCTGAGGCCACTAGGCCGGGGCTGACTGCCCATGCATACAACGGACGATCCTTAAAGTTACCGTACTGGAAGCCGCCATAGGAGGTAATGAAGTACCACGCGTCATCGGGATAGGGCGCGTACTCCGTACCCAACCAGTACGCATAGGATTGGACGTTGGTGAAGGGGCCTACGGCACCACCGGCTACTTGCGCGCCGTCATTGCCGAAGATGCCGTAGCCGTTTTGGATATTGCCGCTGGTGTCGAGGTAGGCTTTTTTGCTCAACTCGCCGAAATACAGTTGCGCCAGTGGGTCGGTGCTAGGGTTGATGTTGTAGCCTGCATCCGTGCCGGAGTTGGCATATTGTGGGCCGGATGCGCCGGTATCCGTCCAGGTCGGCAAGGCCCATTGGTGGCTGCCGCCGTAGCTGACGCTGTTCAGGTAATTGACGTAGGCTTTGGCTCCAAACCAGCTGACGCTGCCGGTGCTGGTATTGAAGTCGCTGCTCGTTAGCGTGTGGTAGCCGCTGTTGGCGGGCGAGTCGTAAGCATTGGGCGTGTCGGTAATCTTACCGCCGGAGGCATCGATGACGGCGGTGACGAAGGAGGATGCGCCGCCGGCATAGCTGTTAGCCAGGGTTTGGAACAGGTTGCCGTCTTTGGTAAAGCTGAGGTCAAAGCCTGCGCCTTGCATGCGGACAAAGTCCACGCCGTTGGCGGTGTAGCTGGTCAGGCTGGCTTGAGCATTGAGGGAAGCAGCGCTCAGCAGCAGGCCGGCGGCCAATAGGGTTTTAGGGTGTTGCATGAAGCTTTTCCTTATGGCTATCGTGTTGGGTCAAAAAAACGGGCGCGGGCGGTAGGCCCATCGTCGTCATGCGCTCCCGGATTCGAGAGGCAACCCGGCCGTCTTGGATCAAGACCCTGGGCTTTCCGGCCCCGCCTCGCGGCGGGTGTGGCGGCCCGTTGCCGGTCCGGCAACGGGGGCGTAACGATGATTCGAATCCTTAGCGTCAATACGATAGGCGTCAGCCTGATCGTACGCACCAGCTTGTCCTGAGTGCCACCGATAATTCGGTGCT
The DNA here is from genome assembly GCA_028688235.1 of Methylomonas sp. Lineage (GTDB taxonomy): Bacteria > Pseudomonadota > Gammaproteobacteria > Methylococcales > Methylomonadaceae > Methylomonas. Next base: position 4,172 of record JAQTYP010000144.1, on the reverse strand, counting down.
ACGCTGCCCTTTAGTATATTTCCCGGAATTTCTTATGGCTATAGGGGTTTCCCCTATTTTGACGGCCGCCAAAATTGGGACATCCGGACAGGATGGCTGTCAGCGTAGACGTACGCTTGCCTGGCAACCAAGCGCCGGCTTGGTTACCAAGACCTTGGAAGCTCCTAGCTTCCCGATCGAATCAATAAAAGCTGGAGCTTCCAAGGCATGATTCCCAAACCGGAGTTTGGGAATCGGCGCCATCAAGCCGCCTAGATTTTTTTCCGCCGCACCAGGCCCATCAACGCAGAGCCGAACAGCCAGACGGCGCCGGGTAGCGGGACTGATGTGACGCTAGCGGGCGTCAATAGATAAGCCCTGCCATCCGAACTATTGGCGATGATCTGGCCGGCATCGTTGATGCCCATGGCATTATTCAGAAAGCCGCTCGACAACGCGACCAGCGTGTTGAGGTCGATAGGCGAAGCGGAACCGGCCTGCCACATGACGGCGTGTTCTTCTCCGCCGACGGTAATGGAATGGCCCACTACCTGCCCGCCGGCGTTAACGCTCCGGGCGCCGCTATCGCCCCCCAGAGTGCCGAGGTCGGTCGGCGTCGTCGAGCCCGGTTGCCACAAGGCGGCATGTACGCCCGCGTTGCCGTAGATGCCGGACCATCCCACCACCTGGCCACTGGCGTTGATGGCCTCAGCGTAACTGTTGGTACCGCCCAGCGTGCCGAGGTCGATGGCCGACGTGCCGCCTTGCCATAAGGCGGGGTCGATTTGCCATAAGGCGGCGTGAGATGCCGCATTGTCGCTGGTCTGCGACCAACCCACCACCTGGCCGCTGTCGTTGATGCCGTAGGCGCCGCTGTTGCTACCGCCCGCGGTGCCAAGATCGAAAATTTCCGAAGCGGTAGCCCACCAAACGGCATGATAGGCACCATACACCGAGGCGCTGCCGACTATCTGTCCTCCGGCGTTGATGGCGTTAGCGTAACTGTTGGTGCCGTCAATGGTACGGAGACCGCTGGGCGTATTAGATCCGGCTTGCCACAAGACGCCATGTGTAGCCCCGCTGTAGTAGTCGACAACGGAATCTCCCACCACCTGCCCGCTGTCGTTGATACCTTTGGCGCTAACGAATCCGCTCAGGCCGTTGAGGGTGAGGGGCGTTGCCGAGCCGGGCTGCCACAAGACGGGACCAGGGAGCGCGAAGAAGGAGCCATCGGCCCTCCCGACGGAAGAACCCACCACCTGCCCGCTGGCGTTGATTGCGTAGGCCTCGCTGGAGGCGGCGCCCGGCATGCTGAGCTCGGTGAGGGTGTAGGCAGGCAACGCGGCCTGCGCCACCGGCACCGATAACATCAGGCCGCCGATCAAGGCGCCGCCCAGCAAGGGGTTGGTCGAATGTAACTGTAATGGCATGATTAAATTTCCTTATGTGTAATTATGTTTGGCAACCAAGCTTCGGATTGGGTACCCGATCTTGGAAGCTCTAGCTTCCCGATAAAATCTAATGAAAGCCGGAGCTTTCAAGCCATGATTCCCAAACCGGATTTTGGGAATCGGCCTCATCGCGTTGCTTTACGGCGCAAGCGCATACCAGCAAGGCCAAGGGTCATCAGGCCTAGAGTTGCCGGTTCAGGAACGTGTCCGTCGGCTGTACTGATGCCTTCACGAAAATAGAGATCCTCGCCGGCCAGAAAACTCGTGCTATACCGACTTTGAAATTCTTGCCCACCAGCATACTTCTGGCCGGTACCGGCAAACTTCAGAGCGCCTGAGGTTTTCAGTATTAGCTCTGCCACGTAGATCGAACCTGGATTTAGCGTAATCGCTGTAGGCAGGTTGAAAACAACCGGCGCCAAACTAGCGCCGATCGGGATTGTGATATCGGCAGATTGCCCCAAGATTGTACCGCCCAATCCGTTGGTTCCCGCGACACCGTCCAGGATAGCCAAGCTAGCAGTGACGGGGCCACTTTCAGACATCAGAGAAAACTCAACCCAATCAATCGAGTTGAGTGTGGGAGTAAACGACTGCCCGATTGAAGTCCAAAAAGGAAGGAGTGCGACGCCTTCAATAGTTGTGATGGTCTGTTGCTGATCGACTATCGACGCCGCTTCAGCTTGCCCCATCACGGCTCCTGCTAATCCAATTGATGAAACTAATGCATAGATTGTTTTTTTCATTTGTTGAGATACTCGTTTTGACTTAAATAATGGATAAAGTGAACGGCAAATGATTGCCGGAATTATGGAAGCTCTTGCTTCCCGATCGACGCAATGAAAGGCGGAGCTTTCAAGGCATCATTCCCAAACCGGCGTTTGGGAATCGGCGGAATCACCCAGCGTGCCCGCGCCGCTTCAGGCCCAGCAATCCCACAAGTCCAGTACCAAACAGCCAGACAGCGCCCGGTACCGGCACGGCAGACACTAGGCCGGGGCTGACTGCCCATGCATGCACCTGGTCGTACTTAGGGCCGAAGTACTGGAAGCCAACGTGGGTAGCGAAGCCCCAGGCGCTGGAAGGACTGGAAGGAGGATAGGACGCCTCCGTACCCAACCAGTAGAACGCAAAGGCTTGCTCGTTGGCGAAGTTGGCGGTATTGGGAATCTTGTTGCCTGCGGTGCCGCCCAGTTCGTCGTAGAACAACTGGCCGAATTGTCCACCGGTTTGGTTGTAACCATGTTGCGGATTGGCGCCTGCACCGGGCAAGGCCCATTGGTGGGAGCCGCCGTAGTTGATGGTGTTCAGATAGCCGACAAACGCCTGAGCGCCAAACCAGCTGACTAAACCATTTGCACCAAAGTCGGCTGTCGTTAGCGTGTGATGGCCGCTATTTGCCGGGGTATCATAAGTATTAGGCGTGTCGCTAATCGAACCTATGGTGCTGATGATGGTGCTGACCAGATTAGGGTTGCCGGCTTCCAGCGTGCCCAACAGATTGGCGTCGCCGGTCCAGGTGATGTCGCTGACGCTGCTGTAGACCAGGCTTTCGCCGGCCGAGGTATAAGGCGTTAAGGCTGCCTCGGCATTGAAAGTTACGCTAAGCAGCAGGCCGGCGGCCAGTAGTGTTTTAGGGTATTGCATGATGCTTTTCCTTATGAATATCGTGTTGGGTCAAAAAAACGGGCGCGGGCGGCAGGCCCATCGTCGTCATGCGCTCCCGGCTTCGAGAGGCAACCCGGCCGTCTTGGATCAAGACCCTGGGCTTTCCGGCCCCGCCTCGCGGCGGGTGTGGCGGCCCGCTGCCGGTCCGGCAGCGGGGGCGTAACGATGATTCAAATCCTTAGCATCAATACGATAGGCATCCGCCGGATCGTACGCACCAGCTTGTCCTGAGTGCCACCGATAATTCGGTGCTATGCCGGCTTTTAGTATATTTCCCGGAATTTGTTATAGATATAGGGGTTTCCCCTATTTTGACGGCCGACAAATCCCAAACCGGAGTTTGGGAATCAGCGAGACTGCGTTTCCCTGTTACACTATCTGCTCGACAGGAGGCCAGCAATGATCACAACCATTACTTTCGACACGCACGAGTTTATTAAAGAGCTGAAAGGCGCCGGTTTCAGTGAAGAGCAGGCAGAAATTATTACTAAACTGCAAAAGGTGGCCGTGGCGTCAACGCTCGAACAGGCTCGGCACGAGTATGATCTGGATAACTTGGTGACCAATCAGTCGCTCGATGCACGTATCCGAGAGGCCGAACTGAAAAGCGAAGTGAAGCTAGCCGAAACCAAAAGCGATCTGATTCGATGGATTGTCAGCGTCGGCTTGCTGCAAACAGCCTTGGTAACCGCCTTGCTTTTAAAGCTGATTTCATCTAACGCTTGATTGGAAACATCGCCCCTTTCTGCGTCAATGCCGTTACGTTTTGCCTGGTAACCAAGCTCCGGCTTGGTTACCAAAACCTTGGAAGCTCCTGGCTTCCCGATCAAATCAATAAAAGCTGGAGCTTTCAAGGCATCATTCCCAAACTGGAGTTTGGGAATCAGTAAGGTAGGGTACGTACCCTACGAAGCTTCGAAATGTCGGGTTACGCCCTATCGGGCTAACCCAACCTAGTGTGCCCGGCATGGGCTAAAACTTGTCATCTGAAAGGAGATGACCGGAAGTAGTAACGACAACCGTAGCGAAACGCAAGGGTGCAAACCGCGAGGCTAGCCTGAAAGAAGCGCGTAG
>JAQTYP010000143.1 GCA_028688235.1 Methylomonas sp. | reverse complement strand
TCGTGCCTACGCATCAAGCATCCTGTTACCATAATGCCTGCAAGGCTCGATACCCGGCCTGTGGCTAGCAGTTACCGGGGCGGGATTTCCACCCGCTAGAATTTGCGACATTGCCCAGCCGCAACCAAGACCTGACCCTGTAATTCTTTTCGAACCGCACCAATCGCGTAGATGCGGTGCACGTTGTTTACCGCATCCTACGGCCTTAAAATCAGAGTGTGTTTTCAACGACGATGCCGCCGTCTACATTTGTTTCTTGATGGTTTTCTACACCTTCTGGATATTCCCAAAAGAGGTGACTAACTTCGATAGTTTTCCCACAATCACATTGAATTTCGATGTTTCCCTCGTATGTGATTTCTACACCCATTTGTCTTTCGTCGGAATCAACTTGTTCAAAGTCTATTTCCTTTGCGTCAATTTGATGAACTTTTTTGCAACCTGCGCACTGAATTTTGATGTGTGACATTTGGCATTCCTTTTTGCGGTTTTGGTTAAGAGGTTCAATGGCGAACGACGCTATCGTTAGTGTGTTCTAAGTGTGCTGGCCACTATTTATTATATATACGGCCTTTAATTAAAAATTGCGCGAGCCTCTGATACTCATCGGTATCTCCTGAAACCCCAAAAGAAGCAGCAAATTCGATAAGAGACTCAATTTCAGCCAAGGAGCGGTCTGATAGAATAGTAAGAAGAGGGCTAATTGTTTCTTTTCTTGATTTACGGGGCTCAAAATCTTTACTGATATGCTCTCCGAATCTCTTCATATGCTCTAGTGTTGTCAGCGCTTGACCTCGCCTAACCATCTGATCAAACTCAAGAAGTAACTTATATTTTTCGGGGTCTTTGTCCTTGAGATTGACAACGGCCTTTGATACTGAGTCTTCCAACGTTTGCCGGGATGATCGAGTACTTGTTTCTTTATTATCCACTACTGACGAGCTAACTTTACGTGAAAGGTACTCCAAAAGGCCGGATTTAAATCCGTGAGATTCCAAGAGCGCAACCGCCGCCCGAATATCTTTGTCCGAGTTATCTTCGAGCAGTTGCGCAATTTGGAGTGCTAGTCCTAAAGGCGATTTGGTCATATTGCACCGATAGTGGTTAAGAAGTTTTGTGCAGCATTTGCGAATTCACCTTTGACGTAGTCGCGAGCATAGTCAGTAAGGAAAATTGGTAACCCCTGTCGTGATCCCGTTGGATACGAGTCAGAATGGTGGGCTGCTTCTTTAAATACCGGCCATCCAAATGTGGCAGCGAGTTTTTTTACATCAGCCTTCGATTTTAGCTGTTCAGGTGGAGTATTTGATCGCCGCATATCGTTGAAGATGATGCCGGCCATGTCCAATGTTTGATCCTGGTGCATAAGTTTGAATTCCTCTAGGGATCGCGCTAAGAGTGGTAAACCGATTGTAGCGAGAAATTCAGGTTTAACAGGAACCACAACGTACCGGCTTGATCTATATGCCGCAGTTGTGAGGACGGATTCAGTCGGAGCGCAGTCAATCAATATCAGATCATAATTTGAGCTAACTTTTGCGAGAAACTGTGGTAGTAAATGGGCTTTTTCAGTTGGGTTCTTTAGTGTCCAGGCTAGCTCTAAGCGCGATGGTATCAGATCGAGAACGCTTCCATCTTCCCAGGCTCTAAGATGATGTATCACTTTCTCGGGTTCGATAAGCGTAGGTGATCCACTCTTTGGTTTTGGCGCTGAAAATTGCTCGAATATGTCAACGACAGTTCCTCTGTCGGCATTCAAATATTCAAGATACTTTTCGGCGCCCATGAAATATTGGCTAAGGTTTGCTTGTGGATCAAGATCGACTGCAAGGACACGAAGGTTCGCTCGCCAAGCCGAATACCAAGCCAAATTAAATGCAAGCGTGGTCTTACCGACACCACCTTTCATGTTTATTAGTGACACTGCAACAGTCATTATTATCTTCCTTTGATTGTTTGATAAGTTATTAAATTGTATAAGCTAATTAGAGAAAATTGGGGTCAGGTCTTGCAATCAAGCATTGCCCAGTAATCAAAGGGTCGTAGGTGCAATTAGCGAGCTACCAAATCGCTGTGCATCATAACTGCCGGGCCGCACTCTTCAAAGCCCCAACCCATCCAATTCGTCTAGCAACCGCAAAGCCCGCTCAGGGTCGCCACGCAACTGGGCGGCTAGAAAGCATTGTTTAGCATCCTCTTCCGCCAAGGCTTGAGTGGATAATTCGAACATCAGTTTGTTGAGGCTGATGTCGCGGACCTTGGCTATGTTTTTCAACCTTTCGACCATATCGTCGGATATGCGAATAGATAGGGTTGCCATGATTCCAATAATCTCGTTATCCGTTCCGGTGTCATACAGGGTTATGTGCCGATGCCAATGTTTACGGCAAAGGGGCCGACAATTTTCTGCAAGCGATCATCATTCGTCCAGAAAGCCTTGCAGCCATGATACTGGGCTGCTCCCAACTTTTCGACATTTCTCGAATTTGGGCATCGATTTCGGCGTCGGATAATTTAGCGGAATTCGGTGACCGGTTTGCTTCAGTGCGGCCATTAACGCGGATGCGCTGCCTTTTGCCGGCGACGCGGGCGAGGATGGCTCAACGAAAGTCACCAACACCTTTACCGGTCCGGTAACGTTCACGGCCTCCTTGAAGGCCAAGCCTTGTTTGGGATCATAAATCGCTTCAACGGTTTGCAACATGACGCGCCTCTGTTTTGATAATCCTCTCAAGATTCAAGTATCCCACGATTCGAGCGAAAACTGCCGGTTAATCGATAGGATTAGCTTGTCATGAAGAATCCTCGCGCGTTAAGCTGACTTTATCCGAAACCGCCGTACCTAAAACGATGGGCCTTTAGAATCAAGGATTCACCAATCATGCATCAAGACATCCGCTGGAAGCAGCGTTTCGCCAATTATCAAAATGCTCTAGCGCAGTTGACCAAGTTCATCGACAAAGGCGAACTCAACGAGCTGGAAGAACAAGGCCTGATTCAGGCCTTCGAATATACCCACGAACTGGCCTGGAACGTGTTGCGCGATTATTTGCTGGAGAAAGGTCATCAGGACATCTACGGCTCGCGGGACGCCACTCGCCTGGCCTTCAAATTGGGTTTGATCGAAGACGGCGACAGTTGGATGGATATGATCCGCGACCGGAATCGCACCAGCCATACTTACAATCAGGACACCGCCCAAGCGATAGCCGAGAATATCAAGCAACGCTTTTTCGGCTTATTCGTCCGGTTACAACAGAAATTACGGAATTTGCCGGATGACAGCGATTAGCCCCGAAGTCCGCGACCGGTTTGGTTTAAAGCCGCACACCATTAGCGCGATTCAACGCGTGTTTGCTAAGCATCCAAAGATTGAGCGCGCGGTTTTGTACGGTTCGCGGGCCAAGGGTAACTATCGGCCCGGTTCCGACATCGATTTGACGCTATTCGGCGAGAGCTTAAGCTATGCCGAGCTTTGCCGGATCGAAACCGAAATCGACGATTTGTTGCTGCCGTACACGCTGGATTTATCGCTTTACGATCAGATCGATAACGCCGATTTGCGCGAGCATATCCTGCGCGTCGGGCTGGTGTTTTATCCATCCTAAGCCACCTTTGGCTTATCGGACAAATATCACCCTCGGCAACTTCGCCTGCTTGCTCACTTCCCGCCCTTCGCCGTCCACCGTTTGCCAGACGATGACGTCTTCGGCATTTTCATCAACCGTGGTTTTGAAGCTGTCGCCGCCGAGTTGCAAATAGGCGACCAGTTCCGCCAGGCCGTGTTGCAGCGAGCGGCTGCGGCAGAGTTCGGCCAGCGTGATTTGCGCTTTGTCTTGCAGGGCGTGGCGGATGTGGTGGGCCAGTTGCGCCTTGTCGATGACGACTTGCGAGAACAACGCGGCGGCGTCGATGTCGTCGTCACCGGTTTCCGGGACGATGCTGGCTATGCGCGGTTTGACGCTCGGCGTGTGCAGCGGCCGTTCCATCGGCAATTCGATGTCGGCACAGGCTTCGGCGATGCTCATCACTTCGCCGGTCGGTTGGATTTCACGAAGGCTTAGCGCCTTGGCTTCGATGCCGTGCAGAATTTCCATGATGCGGCGGTTTTCCAGCCAGGCTTGGTCGTCGAGAAAGCGGCGTAGTTGCCGGCTCAGTTCGGCGACGGTGCGCTGGGTGTGTTCGCCGGCTTCCAGCCAGTCGTAATGCACGCGGCGCAGGCGGGCGTCGGGCTTGAGTTCGGCGACGGGCGCCAAGGCCAACACCTTTCCCAATAAGGCCGACAATTCCTCCTGGCGGCGGCTGGACATCAAAAAATCCCAGAAGGCGCGGAAGCTGCGGCCCTGGTCGGAATCGGCGATGGCGTCGCGTTCGCCCATGATTTCTTCCAGCAATTCGCCCTTGCCGCCTTCCCACAGCGCGATGCGCTCGCGCACCCGGCGGTCCAGGCCGCGAAAGTTATGCTCGACTTCGCGGAAGTCGCCGAGCAGCTCGCGGGCCAGCGCGGTGAATTGCTGGAAACGGTCCTTTAGCGCGGTGTCGTCCAGCAAGGTCAAGTCGCCGGCCTCGATGCGGGCGATTTCGGCGTCGATGTCGGCGCGGCGTTTGCGCAGTTCGGTGATGCGGGTCGCGGGCTCGGTCTCGCTGCCTTCGCTGATTTGCTTGAGCAGCTCGAACAGCGTCAACAGCCGTGATTCGGTGCCGACGAAGGCGCGCTCGGTCAGGCCGCCCAGCCAGGCGATGGCTTTTTCGGTGGCCGGCGTCAGGTCGAAATAAGGTTCGTCCGAACCTTGGCGGTAAAATTTGCGCAGCCAGCCCTTGTCGTTGCCGGCCCAGTCGTTGAGGGATTCCAGGGCCGGCTTCGGAAAGGTGCCGCCGCCCAGGCGTTCGCGCAGGCCGAATAATTCATCCTCCAGCGCTTCGGTTAGATCGGCCTGGGCGATCAAGCGCTGGTTGGGGGCGACGAAGACCCGGTGCAAGAAGCTGGCGATCAGCGGCGCATGCGGCGAATTGAGCAAGCGCCAGGCCGGGTGATTCTGGCGAAGCAGGTCGAGGGTGAAATAATCCAGACTCACTCGTCGTCACCCGTTGCCAATGCTTCGCCGACGCTTCTGGGTGGCTTTTTCTTGACCTTGATGCCCAGTTCCTTGAAGGTGCTTTTACGCAGACCGGATTGCTCCAAGACTTTTTCCAGGATCATCTCGCCCCAGTTGCCTTGGGCCTTGTGGTCGCCTTTCAATGTACGGGGCAGGTTCATGGCTTCCTGATCCATTTTTTGGGTGTCGCGGCGTAGCGAGACGATCTCCGCGCGCAGGGAGATTCTGTACTTGGTTTCGTTGTCGTAGACGCTTTCCACCCGTTGATTGAATTCGCCCAATTGCTCTCTGAGCGGTGCGACCAGGCTTTCGATGCTGGTCTTGTTGTGCTCGGCAAATTGCTTGCCGCGTTCCTCAAAGATTCTGTGGGCCAGATTTTCGAACTGGGCTTTGAGTTGGTTTTCGGCGTCCTGCAACAGGCGGTTTTTTTCTTCGTTATGCTTGTGCTGTTCCGGCTGGCGGGGGTTGAATTCGGCGTTTTCGGGCTTCAGCGCCAGCAACGCCGGCCATATCCAGATATCCATCAATTTCTCACCGCTTCAATATAAACGTCATAGGGCAGAATCCTACGCTCGGGTCTGTGCATTGTCCAGGCCTATACCTTGGGATACCGCCATACATAGTCCGACAGAGATTGCGGTAACAGGTCAGGGCCTAGCACTCTACCGGTTTAAGGGCAAACGACTTTTACCCCTGATGAGTCAAAGCCAGACTGTGTACCTCGACGCTTTTTCCCCAAAGCGTCGAAATAACGCTACGGGCCTGATCCGGTTCGGCGCTGGAAAAAAATGTCGGTTCCAATGCCGGCACGTTGCAAGTGGAAACGCGGCTACCCTCCAAACGCCTAAGCACTTGTTTGGCAACGGCGGCCCCGGAATCGACGATGGCTACGTCAGTTCCCGCGATTTCGCCTATCAGTTCACCAAGAAAAGGATAATGGGTACAACCCAAAACGATGGTATCGGCCCCCGCCGTCAATAGCGGCGACAAATAGCCCGTCAGTAGCCTGCGGGTCGCGGCGCTGTATAATTCCCCGTGTTCGACCTGTTCCACCAACCCTGGGCACGGCCGCAGCAAGATTCTGACTCTTTTGCCGTAGGCCTCGCACAGTCTTGCGACATTCGCGCTGGATAGGGTTCGGGTGGTGGCGAGTACGCCGACGACGCCGGTGCGAGTGCTTTGCGACGCGGGCTTAATCGCGGGCTCCATCGCGACGACGGGTACCGGACACCAGGAGCGGATTTTCTCTATCGCCACGACGCTTGCGGTATTACAGGCAACGACGATCGCTTTCACCCCGCTTGCCAGAAAATGCTCGGTAATCCGGTTTGCTCTATCCAATATAAAGTCGGCATCCCTATCGCCGTATGGGGCATGGCCGGAATCGGCCAAATAAATCAAACGCTCGTCGGGCAGCTCGTTTCTAATGGCGCGTAAAACGGACAAACCACCTACGCCAGAGTCGAATACGCCGATGGCGCCATCATGATTTTGGTATGTCATCGTCTCAAGCCAGCAACCGTTCTCGATATGAATTCCACATGTTTAAGCGTCTACTATGTGCGCTATTGCACCTTGTGTTGTAGGGCCAAGCGCTAGCGCAACCCATGCGGTTTGAAAGAGGTCATAAGGCCCGCTCCGCCGCAGCATCAAAACAGGCCGATATTGTAAATCAAAAAGTCATTTTCAATCGCCATTGAAAAATCCGCCACAACCCCGGTTCTCGATCAGTCCGAAGACATTTCGCCGAAGCGATCCAGCGCATCTGCTATCGGAGCATAATCGAGATTTTCAGCCAGACGCGCCAAGGTCGAGCCAAGAGTGCCGTCCACTTCGGCAATGTCGCCGATAATATCCGAGATCAGCTCGGTATCCAACACGATCAAGGCTTCTCGGAGCGCTTGCCGCAATGTGACGGGCACCTGTCCGAACTGATCGGCCGTCAGTTCGGCCTGAAAGGTGTTTTCTTCCGGCAGGCCGCCGTCGTAGAGGTATTCCACGCCTAATTGCCTAGCCAAACTCTGGTAAATTTCGTCGAATCGGTAAGGCTTGCGGACGAAATCATCCATACCGGCATCCAACATCTCCTGTTGCTGCTCCTCGAAGGCCGAAGCGGTAACGGCGACGATCTTCACGTGCCGACCTTCGGGTAATGCCCGGATGCGGCGAGTCGCCTCTATGCCGTCCATTACCGGCATGCGCCTATCCATCCAGATCAAATCGGGCTTCCATTGCTCGAACACCTGTAAACCCTGTTCGCCGTTTTCGGCGACCTTGACCTCCAGACCGATATCGGTCATCAACCGAGTCAGCAATAACTGATTCTCGCGTTGATCTTCGACAATCAGAATTTTAAAACAGGGTTGACCGGGGGCAAGACCCACCACCTTTCGATGTAAGGGCTGATCCGGCACGAGAACGTCGGCGGCGCTGGCAAATTCGACCGGCAATTCCACCCGAAACAGCGAACCCTTACCCAGCATACTTTCGACCCTTAGGCTTCCGCCCAACATCTGTACGAACTGGCGCGTGATGGTGAGCCCGAGACCGGTACCGCGCTGTAGGGCACTATCCGTCAACTGCACGAAGGGTTCGAATAGGCGCGACCTATCGTCCGGCGCTATGCCCGGCCCGCTGTCTTCGACCTCGATCAACAAGCGGGCAGGGGTATCGGCTTTCAAACCCAGTCTAAGGGTTACACCCCCTTCTTCGGTAAACTTTACCGCGTTACCGATTAAATTGATCAATATTTGCCTGAGCTTGGCTTCATCGCTCCTGA
>JAQTYP010000142.1 GCA_028688235.1 Methylomonas sp. | reverse complement strand
GGTTGCGCTGGCAACTGAGAAAGCTACCACCAAAACCCTCAGCGAAGCTAATAATGCCGCAATGGCAACCCGGAGCATGTTGGGTAAGAACCTCAGAAATGCCGAGGTTATCGAGTCCATGGGTATGCTGGGCAACATTCGAAGACGCTGGATGACAGGCGCATTCAAGGTGTTGGATTTGCAGGCGGTGGCCAGTTCGCGGGCCGGCTTACTGACGGCTCTGTCGAAAGTCATTCGCATGTCGTCGCAATCGTTGATTCTTGGCTTGGGGGCTTATCTGGTCATTGAGCGGGAAATATCACCTGGCTTGATGATCGCTGGCTCTATTTTGATGGGCAGGGCTTTGGCTCCCATCGATTTGATGATAGGCACCTGGAAAGGATTTAGTGCGGCAAGAGATCAATACGACCGATTGAATGCTATCTTGCTACAAATTCCGGCCGATAAAGAACACATGCAACTTCCAGACCCACAGGGGCAGATCCAGCTTGAAAATGCCGTCGTCGTACCGCCCGGCGCAAAAGTGCCCGTGATCAAGGGCATCAGTCTTGCCATTCAAAAAGGCGACATCGTCGGCGTGGTCGGACCCAGCGGTGCCGGCAAATCCACTCTGGCCCGAGCAATATTGGGAATTTGGCCGACGACTAACGGCGCTATCCGTTTGGATGGTGCCGAAGTCTTTAATTGGGACCGCGAACATCTGGGCGGTTTTATCGGATATTTGCCTCAGGACATCGAACTGTTCGAAGGTACTATCAGCGAAAATATTGCCCGTTTTGGTGAAATCGATGCGGATAAAGTGGTAGAGGCCGCGAAAATGGCCGATGTTCACGAACTGATCCTGCGTTTGCCGGAAGGTTACGACACAGTCATCGGCGCCACGGGTGGCAATCTTTCCGGCGGGCAACGCCAGCGTGTCGGTCTGGCGCGGGCTCTTTACGGCAATCCGGTGCTGGTGGTTTTGGACGAACCGAACTCGAATCTGGACGAACAAGGCGAAGCCGCGCTGGAAAGGGCTTTGGTCCGGCTTAGGGAAAAGCAAACTACTGTATTGATTATCACCCATAGGAACAACGTTTTATCTAAAGTAGATAAGCTGCTGATCTTGCAAGATGGAACCTTGGCCGTATATGGTCTTAAAGATCAAGTGATTGCGTATCTACAGCAACAGCAGCAACAGGCAAATACAGCCGTAGCCCAACCGGAACCCGCTTAAATAATGATAGAAAAAACAGCATTGATAAACGCGGAACCAACCGCGTTGCATACGGATGACAGTTCAATTCGGCGAATCGGCGCGATTATCGTGCTTTTGACGTTTGGCATCTTTGGCGCATGGGCTTTTTTCGCTCCGATGGATAGTTCGGCGCTAGCTACCGGCGTTGTCGCCGTCAAATCCTTCAAAAAGACCGTACAACATCTGGATGGAGGAATCGTCGCCAAGATCTTGGTTAAAGATGGCGATTTGGTCAATGAGGGCGACACCCTGATCATACTCGACGATACCCAAATCAAGGCGCAACTGGGCATGGCCTATGGTCAAAAAATCGCATTGGCCGCACAGGTTGCCCGCTTACAAGCCGAACGAGACCAGCGCGAATCGATTAAATTTCCGGATTTTTTGCAGGCTGATTCAGACCCCAGGATAATCGAGGCCAAACGAGACGAAACCAATGTATTCAACGCTCGGAAAAACGCCTATCAAGGCGAAATATCGGTACTTAACCAACGCATCAATCAAATTTCTAGCAAAATCAATGGCCTAAAAGGTCAGGTTTCCAGCAAGCAGCAATTGGTAGCCTCTTACTCAGAAGAAATACAGGATCTGAAGGAATTGTTATCGGAAGGTTTTGCCGATAAACAGCGTTTGCGCGATATCGAACGCAGTCATGCCTTGCAAAGTGGCGAAATTGCGCAATTGAACGCCGAAATTGCTACGAACCAAATGCTGATTAGCGAGACCCGGCTGCAGATTGTGCAAGTGCAAAAGCAATTTCAGCAGGAAGTCGCCGCCAAACTGAGTGAGGCTCAGACGGCATTGAATGATGCTGCTGAACGTGTCGCCGCCAATCAAGACAAGTTGGATCGTATCGCGATCAAAGCCCCAGCCAGCGGCATGGTACTTGGAATGGCGTTTCACACCGAAAGCGGCGTGATTAGCCCAGGCCATCCCATCCTCGACATCGTTCCGCAAGATGCCGAGTTGATCATAGATGCCCAAGTTTCACCGCTGGATATCGATCGCGTCAGTGTAGGCCTGCAAGCCGAAGTTCGTTTTAGCGCGTTCAAGCAAGCAACCACGCCTAAAATGGAAGGCAAGGTCATTCATTTGTCCGCAGATAGCTTTGTCGATGAAAAAAACGGGCAAGCCTACTACCAAGCGCGCATAGAATTAACACCGGAAAGCCGAAAAGACTTGGGCAATTTGCAGCTGCTACCCGGCATGCCGGCCGAAGTGCTGATCAATACCGGAGAACGTACCTTGTTCGAATACCTGGCACAGCCGGCAACCAACGCCTTTGCCCGCGCCTTCATCGAAGATTAATGCCATGCCCGTACTAAAAATTCTCGCAATTTGCCTTTTGCTCACCCATCCTTACGGTGCGCAGGCCGAAGATCTGCTAACTATTTATCAGCAAGCCCTGGATGCGGACCCGAGTCTGAAATCGGCGCAGCTCAAAGTCAACATAGGTTCAGCGCAAAAAGGCCAAGCCTTAGGGCAGATGCTCCCTCAAATTACCGGTACTGCCAACTGGTCAAAGAACGACCAAACCGTAATGAACCCAGGGGGTGATGTCAATAACAAGTACCAAGGTACGCGTTATTATGTTTCGCTCAATCAGACCCTTGTCGATTTTGCCAAGTTCTGGGAATGGCGTCGAGCTTCTAAAACCGAAGACCAATATGCGGCGGAAGCGATAGAGGCACAAAATAAACTGATTTTTACCGTCGTCGATCGCTACTTTAGCGTGCTCGAGGCCGACGACCAACTTCAATTTACCCATAGCGAGAAACTTGCTACGGAAAAACAACTGGAGCAGGTGCAAAAGCAGTTTGCCAAGCAAATACTGAAAGTGACCGATGTTTATGCGGTCGAAGCGCGTCTCGACCAATTGCTGGCCAACGAGATTCTAGCCGAGACCAAACTGATTACTGCGCAGCAAGGATTGCGCGAATTAACAGGGGAATTGCCTAACAATCTTAATAAGCTGCGTGAAGACATCGATTACAAGGTTATCGAAGGGGAATTGCCGCAATGGATAGAAATGGCGCAAAGTCAGAGCCCCCTATTATCGGCCAAGAACTTGGCTATCGAGGCGGCGGAAGATAGCGTTACCGTGCAAAAATCCAAATACCTGCCGGTAGTCGATCTGCAGCTAAATTTTTACGATACCGATACCGGCTATCAAAGTACTCGAACCCCGCAAGTGCAAACTCAGGTAGCCGCCATCAATGTCAATGTGCCTTTGTTTTCAGGTGGAACCACAACGCATCAATTATTCGAAGCGCAACACCGGCTCGAATTGAGCAAAAACGATAGCGAAGCGGCTTTGCGCGGACTCATCAAAGAAACCAGTGATGCTTTCCTCGAATCCAATGCCAATGTACGCCATATCAAGGCAACGCAAAAAGCGCTGGAATCGGCGGCTAAATCCCGCGAATCGATGGAGCGAGGCCTGCAATACGGAGTCGTCACCGTGAGCGATTTACTCAAGGCTCAGCAGGACGAGTTTTCGGCGCAACGTGAAATTTCTAGGGCCAGATACGCCTACATAAAAAACCGGATTCGCTTCATGCAGGCAATCGGTTCCGTTAATGAAATGAATTTACAGGAAGTCAACGACTGGTTGGTCAAATAGTTTCTCCAATCGGAACGAGTTATTTGTAAAAGCCATGTATTAAGAGGCAAGACTTGCTCTCCTTTGCAGACGCGCAGCATAAGCTTAAATATTAAACGCTAAAATTATACCTATTGGATTAATTGAATATGTTTGACGTTATTATCGTTGGCGCTGGTTTTGCTGGGGCTGTATTGGCTGAAAGGCTAGCCAGTCAAAATGATTATAGAATCTTGATAATCGAAAAACGCCAACATGTGGGGGGAAATTGCTACGATAATCATGACGAAAATGGCGTATTAGTCCATCGTTATGGCCCCCATTTATTCCATACTGATAATGGTCATGTATTCAGGTATTTGAGTCAATTTACCGAATGGAATTATTACGAACACGAAGTGTTGGCTTATATCGATGGGCAATATGTTCCGGTACCTTTTAATCTCAATACTTTAGAGAAGCTGCTTCCAGCCGGACTTTCCAGAACTATCGAGGATAAGTTGATTCATCGATATGGATATGGAAGTAAGGTGCCAATTATGGCATTACGTAATGAAAATGAGTCCGAACTTAAATTTTTAGCGGACTTTGTTTACGAAAAAATGTTTGTCAACTACACGGCGAAACAGTGGGGATGTAAGCCCGAAGATATTGCGCCTGAAGTAACGGCAAGAGTACCGGTTCACATTTCCAGAGATAATCGATATTTTCAAGATCGCTATCAAGCTTTGCCAAAACATGGATATGCCGCGTTATTTGGAAAAATGTTGGATCATCCGAATATCAAATTGCTTATGAACGCCGATTACAAGGATGTCGTATCGATAGACAATACCAATCAAAGCATCACCGCTTTTGGCCAGGTGTTTAATGGCAAGTTTATCTACACCGGTGCTATTGACGAATTATTTGAATATAGCCTAGGTGAATTGCCTTACCGTTCGTTGCAATTTCAGTTCGAACATTTTCACAAGGATTATTATCAGAAGGCGACCACGATTAATTATCCGAACAATCATGATTTTACCCGTATCACCGAATTCAAGCGCGCAAGCGGTCAAATTGTAGCCGGAACAACTATTTTAAAAGAGTTTCCGCAGGATTATGATCGTCGCGACAACCAAAAAAACATCCCGTATTACCCGGTCTTTACCGAGAAAAATACGGAACTGTTCAAACAATACAAAGCCTTAGCTAATACTATGGATCAATTGATTCTGGTTGGACGTTTGGCCGAATATCGTTATTATGATATGGACGATATCGTAGAGCGCTCCCTTCAGGTTTTTAAGGAGCATTTCGAGGCATCTTCCATTGAAAACTGAAGCAGACGTGATTAGCGATGGAATTAAGTTAAGCATTGTTTTTTTGAATTACAATCGTCAATCCGAGACTCGCCAAACCGTCGAACAGCTTAAAAAAATTACGGCCAATAGGCGGGATATCGAAATCATTGCAGTCGATAATGGATCGTCCGACGGCACGGTCAATTACCTAAAACAACAGAATGTTATATCGGTATTGTTGGCCGATAATTCTGGTATTGCTGGCTATAACAAAGGATTTGAAATAACCAAAGGGGAATATATTCTGGTTCTGGATGACGATTCCAGTCCGGCTGATGTTGATTGTATCGACAAAGCGATTGAAAGCCTTGATCAAAATTCGGACATCGGGCTTATTGCTTGTCATATAGAAACTCCGGATGGAAAGGCGCAATGGAGCTGGCATTTGCCTTGCCATTACTTACGCTGTCGTTCGCCATTTTTTGTCGGCTGCGGCTTTTTTATCCGCCGTGAATTATTTAAGAAAATAGGCTGGTATCCCGAAGATTTCTTTTTGTATCAAAATGAGATTGAAGTAAGTTTTCAAGTCAGGATGCAGGGGTTCGATATCATATATGATCCGGCCTGTATTGTTATCCATAGAGGATTTCCCAATCAGCGCGCCCATTGGCGTCGAATCTTTTTTCCGACCCGGAATACTCTTTGGTTATTGAGAAAATACTATCGTCAACCTTGGCTAAGTTATTTGATAATATCCAGACTGCTGATCGGATTTGTCCGTGCGCTGCAATTCGGCGAGTTAAATTGCTATTTCAATGCGGTTTATCAGGGATTTAACCGACAAGTGAAAAAGGACTTATTGCCTTCCGATTTACTGCCAATATTTTCCCCATTTTTTAAACAAAACAGCATTATTCATCAGTTATTGGACAAAATATGAGTGATACTCCCCATGTTCTGGTAATTATTGTTACCTGGAACAAGAAAAGTTACGTCATCGATTTACTCGAATCACTCGACAGGATTAGTTTCCCTAAAACAAATCTCGATATTGTAGTCGTGGATAACGCCAGCAGCGATGGCACGGCCGAAGCGATAGCCGGGCAATTTGCAGATGTTCGGGTTATTTGTAATAAGGAAAATTTGGGGGGAACGGGCGGCTTCAATACCGGATTATCCTGGGCTTTTAACAGTGAAGAAGGAAAATATGATTATTTGTGGTTGCTGGATAACGATGTATTAGTCCATCAGGAGGCGCTGACGGAATTGGTTACCGTCCTCGAGACCAATCCCGATATCGGCCTGGCGGGATCGACCATGATGCAGTTGGATTATCCCTGGCGAATCAATGAAATGGGAGCTTTCGTCGACAAAGATAATGGCGGATTGGTTCTGAATCGGCATATGCAGGAAGTGCCTGGTTGGCGGGAGCAAAGATTAGCGGATTTGCTGGAGAAGCATGTCGATTTGAGCCGCTTATTGTGCGATTGTCAACCCACCATGGACGTGGATTATGTGGCGGCCGCATCGCTATTGATTCGTGCGCCATTGGCCAAACAGACGGGATTGTGGATGGATTTTTTTATTCATTATGACGATGTCGAATGGTGTTTACGAATCAGCGAGATGGGGCAGCGGGTCGTGGTATCGGCGAGATCGTTAATATGGCATGTTTCGGCGGCAGCCAAAGTTCCAAGTTGGGTACTCTATTATGACAACCGAAATGTCCTTTATTTATTGAACGCTCATTCGGTTCGAAAATCAGTTGATGCTACATCTCGATTTGTGCTGAAAAAATCCCTCTATTATTGCTTGTTGGGCAAAATAGATTTAGCCAATTTACACTTGCGAGCGTTGACCGATTATCGCCAGGGTATTATGGGTAAAAAGGAAATCAGCCTGGATGGAGTTTCGTTGCCCATTGAGCAATTTTCAGTCTTGATGAGCAATCATGATATTAAGGCCATATTGATTCCCTGGACGGTGAATTTACAGGCTTCCGGAATTCAGGGCAGTATTGCAAAGGCGCTAAAGCAACGAGATGATTTGACAGTGCTCTATTTGGCACCTCCTCCAGGAATCGCGCCAGATAGACAGGTTCAGCTTCCTGGAGTCGATATAGTAAAAGCGAATCGTAATATTATATCGCGTTATATACAATATTATAGATTGTTGAATAAATTCGATGTAGTGCTGCAATCCGACTATCAGATTATAATCCCCTTATCCTGGCTAGCCGCCGAAATTGTTTTCATTAATAATGAAACCTATAATCGCCGGCCAAGGCCTAAAATTGCTGATGTTTTGAAGCATATCAGGGCAATGTTAAAGTTATGGTTCTAGGGTTTATTGCTTCAATCGGTAATCCTTTGCTTGATCATCGAGGTTTTTATTGAAATAGGGATCTCCCTTCGAAAACCAGGATGACCAGGTCGACACGAAGCGCTCTCGATCTATTGCCGGCCAGTTATCGAAAAGATTTTGCAGACTTTGGAAGCGGTGCTGTGGCGCAACGATGCTGCGCCAGCCCATTCGATTGGCTCGCAATGCCAAGTCTAAAAGGGCATAGGGTCCGAAAAAAATAGGATTCAATCCGTTGAGTTGCTGCCAAACCTCCCGACGCAGCATGACGCAGTAAGGGTGAGGCGCCGAAATGTTTCTGACGATTCGGGTTATTGCCATATAGCCGGCTTCGGTTTCCGGACACCCCTGATAAGGTATTTGTAGCGAACCCGTTGCCGTGAAGTTCATC
>JAQTYP010000141.1 GCA_028688235.1 Methylomonas sp. | reverse complement strand
AGGCCGTTGACGGCTGCGTCAGCGGCGAAACCTTGAGGGCGCTCAGTGTTAAACGGGCGTTGAGCGGGCCGCAACTTGCGGAAGCCAAGCAATTGTTGCGTAGAATGTTGGATGTGCATTTGCAGGGGCGGCCGTTAAAAAGTCGCGAAGTTTTGGCGAATATCATTCGATATTTATAGAGGCAAGATGAAAAGCCGGACTGACGGCTTTCGTCGGTGATTGGGTATCTTTGAGGTGTTTAGTAAAATTCAATGGAAAAACAAGTAATCTTATTGGGCGTGAATATCGATCATGTCGCTACGTTGCGCCAGGCACGCGGCACGCGTTATCCTGACCCTGTGCAGGCAGCGCTGGTCGCGGAACAGGCCGGGGCGGACGGCATTACCGCGCATTTACGGGAAGATAGGCGGCATATTCAAGACAGAGACATCGTCTTGCTGAAAGACAGGTTGCATACCCGGCTTAATCTGGAAATGGCGGTGACCGATCTGATGATAGCTATCGCGCTGGACATCAAACCTCGAGCTTGCTGTCTGGTACCCGAACGGCGCGAAGAGTTGACGACGGAAGGTGGGTTGGATGTGGCGGGGTCGCCGGAAAAGATGCGCGAAGCCTGTCAGGCTTTGGTTGCGGCAGGCATAGAGGTGTCGTTGTTCATCGATCCTGAGTTAGAACAAATCGACGCCGCCGTTCGAGCCGGGGCGCCGGTCGTGGAATTGCATACCGGTCGATATGCCGATGCGCCGACCTTGCATGAGCAGAAGCAGGAATGGCAGCGCATTAGGCGCGCAGCGGAATATGCCCATCAAGCGGGCTTACAAGTCAATGCCGGTCATGGGTTGCATCTGCATAATGTCGAGGCGATTTGCCGAATCGGGCCTATTGCCGAGCTGAACATTGGCCATGCCATTATCGCCCAAGCGCTCTTCTCGGGCCTAGAGCAGGCGGTCAGGGACATGAAGCGGGTCATGCGAGAGGCGAGGTCAGGCTTTTAGGCATATGAGGACGACGCTGGAAGTTCATCAACTAAGCTCTAAAGGGGATAGGGAGGTTAATCAGGATTGCATGGTGCATAGGATATGCGCCGATTATGGGGTATTCGTCGTCGCCGATGGTTTGGGCGGCCATCATGCGGGAGAAAAGGCTTCGCAATTTTTTTGCAAGGCATTGATTTCATTGGCTGATTTGTATTGTCCTCGAATTCGTGCCGAGCCGGAAAAAGCCGTTAATGACTGGATCGTTGCCGCCGTTGGTAGAATGCGCAAATTATTCGGTGACGATACTGCGGCGGCCGATGCGTATACGACCTGCGCGATTTTATATTTGGACGACGAGCATGCGATTTCCGCGCATTGCGGCGATTCGCGCATTTACCGGATCGATTCTAAGCAAGTTGTCTGGCGGACTAAGGATCATTCGCGGACTCAGCTTTTGTTGGATCAAGGTAAGCTCAGCGAATGGGAGATGGGAATACATCCGGAACAGAATCAATTGACGCGCAGTATTAATGTATCGACGCCGCCGCTGGTCGATATCGGCGTGTTTCCGCCGATTCGGAGCGGCGAGAGTTTCATTTTGTGCAGCGACGGCTTTTGGGAGTCTATCAAGGAGCAGGAATTGTTGCGCTTATCCCAAGTCGACAGCGGCAAGGCGGAATTAAAAAAAATGGCGCAACTGGCGGTATTGCGTGCCCAAGGCAAAAGTGATAATTGTACAGTGCAGTGGGTGCGCATGCGCTGATGGCCGCGGGAAACGGGCTGGAGGATGACGCGCGATCCGCGTAGCGAAACCGCTGCTAACAGGAGCTCTTATCTTTTTCGGCTACCGACTTAAGCCGGGACAGTCAGAGGTTAAGCCTCCCTCTGTGTTCCGTTTTAAACGAGAAGCCTCTTTTTCGACGGAATCCTGGTTCAATGCGTGGCCAAGCCGTGTTTCTGGATACGATACAGCAATGTGTCCCTGGAAATGCCCAGTAAACGCGCGGATTTGCTGCGATTGCCGTTGGTTCTGGCCAAGGCCTGATGAATCATGTTGGCTTCCAAAGCGTCCAGCTGAAGGCCGGTTTCCGGCAGTTTGAAATCGGTAACCAAAGGGTATTCGGTCTTTTGAGAAAACTCGTGAGGCAGGTTTTCAGGTTCTATGGTTCGGCCGGCAAGCAGTATGCTCAGGCGTTCGCATAGATTGCGCAGTTCCCGGATGTTGCCGGGCCATTTATAGGCGCGCAAGGTTTTTAAGGCCTGTTTGCTGAGCGTCGGCGCCGTCAACGCATGGGCTTGCGCAAAATGCTCGAAGAAATGTCTTGCCAGCGCTTCGATGTCTTCGCTTCGGTCGTGTAGAGTCGGGATTTCGAGGGGTACGACATTCAGGCGGAAATACAGGTCGCGGCGAAATTCGCCGGTGTCTATCAGTGTGTTGAGATCGGAGTTGGTAGCGGCGATCACTCTGACGTTGACTCGATAGGGTTTGGTGCTGCCTACCGGCAAACATTCGCCGGACTCCAAGAATCTGAGTAGTTTGGACTGAATCGACAACGGTAGCGAGTTGATCTCGTCTAGGAATAATGTGCCGCCGTCCGCGGCTTGGAATAGGCCTTGTTTGTCGCCGACCGCTCCGGTGAATGCACCCTTCTTGTGGCCGAATATTTCCGATTCGACTAGACCTTCCGGCAGCGCGGCGCAATTGAGAGTTACAAATGGTTTGTCGGCACGGGTACTTTCCTTCTGAATGGCGCTTGCGAGCACTTCCTTTCCGGTACCGGTTTCGCCTTTGATCAGAACCGTGACATCGGTTGCGGCGACCATGCGGGCGCTACGAATCAATGATTCCAGCGCGGGAGATCGACCAATAATAGAACTGAAATGATCCACTGTAAAACCTCTCAAAATGTCATGATGTGTTCAACACGCATCGGATTAAGCCACGGGAAGGCTGCCAACAGTGCAAAAATAATTAACAGAATCCCGACCGCTTGCTTGAAGCGCTGAATTCTGGATAGCTTGGCTAGCATCGAGGTCATTATACCGACTCCGACTACGGCAGGTAAAGTACCCAAGCCAAATGCTAGCATGGTCATGGAGCTATGGACGACATTGCCCGTGGTGGCGGCTAATGCCAGCGCGGTATAGATCAGGCCGCAAGGCAGCCAACCCCAGATCATGCCGAACATGAAAGCCTGCAAACGCGTTTTGACCGGGATCAGCCTGCGGCCGAAGGGTTCTATCAGTTTCCAAAAACGTGAGCCGATTTTCTCGATATAGGCAAAACGCGGGAACCAGCCGCCTATGTAGAGGCCGGCACCGGTCATGATCAGCGCCGAAGCTATCTGGATGATACGGTGAGCCTGGCCCTGAGTGAAAGGAAGGCTAAGAAAAGCGTGTAGTGTGCCGACGACGGCGCCGGCCAGGGCGTAACTGGCTATTCTTCCCAGGTTATAGCTCAGCACTATGCTGAAAAGAATACGTTTGTTGTTACGTAAATCGGGGCTGAGACTATAGGTCAACGTGCCTATGATGGAGCCGCACATGCCTATGCAATGCAAGCTACTGAACAGGCCGATCACAAAAGCGGCGAGATAAGATGCATTAAAATCAAGGTAAAGATGCATATTAAGGGGTAGATAAATACGACGGAGTCTGCGAAGCAGGGATTATAAGCTGGATGACTGAGAATTCGCCCAAAATCGATGCAATTATCGGATCAATGGCGCATTTATACGGCATATTTGATTGCGACCTTGTTTTTTGGCTTGATACAAGGCGTTGTCCGTAACTTCCAGTAAATCGGCCTGGGAAAGGGGCGCGACGGGAATCGTCGTTCCGACGCCAATGGATACCGTAACAAAATGTGTGGGTTCGTTCAAGGGATGCTGAATTCGAAGTTCTTCGATGGCGGCGCGATATTGGCTGGCCCTCAACATGGCTCCGGCCAGATCGGTATTGGGCAGCAAAATCGCGAATTCTTCGCCGCCCAGGCGGGCGACCAAGTCGCCGGGTCTATGGGTCAGGGCCTGCAGGGTTTTGGCGACCCGGCGCAAGCAGTCGTCGCCCATAGGATGGCCGTAGTGGTCGTTGTATTGCTTGAAATAATCAATATCCATGATCAGCAGCGATAACGGTGTTGCAGTTCGCTGGGCCTGGCTGAATTGTCTTTCCAGCGCGGTATCGAAAGCCCGGCGATTGGGGATTTCGGTCAAGCCATCCAGCGATGCCAGTTTTTCCAGCAAATCGGTTTTGGCTTTCAGCTGAATATGGGTTTTGATGCGAGCTAGCATGATGGCGGGCGAGAAAGGCTTGGTGATGTAGTCGCAGCCTCCGATTTTAAAGCCTTGCACTTCGTCGGCTTCCGAGCGTTTGGCCGTTAAAAAGATCACCGGAATATTGCGGGTCTTATCGCTTGCTTTCAATTGGCGGCAGACGTCGTAACCGTCGCTGTCGTGCAGCATGATGTCCAGCAGTACCATGTCGGGCTGATAACTGCGGGCGATATGCAGGGCCAATGCGCCTGATGGTGCAACTTTCACCGTGTAGTGCGGTTCGAGTATGTTCCTGATCAGATCCAGGTTTTCAGGGCTGTCATCGACGGCCAGTATCGTTGGGGTGTCTGGTTTATGCATGTCCGGTTAGCCCGATGACTCTAATAGTTTGCTCAAAGCGTTGGCGGCATCGACGAAACGATAGTTCGCTATTTGCGCTTTTATGGGGCCAAGGCGGCTGATTAACGCATTGTCTGCTATGCCGGATAGCAGGTGTTCCAATTGTCGATCGGCATTGGAATCGAATGCCTGAAGTTTGGCAAGCAGAAGCTGCAATTGCTGTTGGGTTTCGGTCGCCGAAAATATTTTTTCGGGTTTGCCGGCCGTTCGGTCGGTCATCGGCAGCACGGCTTGTATGCTGGCTATGATCTTGTTCAGCTCAGTCCCGGTCTGCGTCAGCAATTTCACAACAGGCTCGGCGGTGGAGCCTGTTTTCTCTAG
Source organism: Methylomonas sp. (assembly GCA_028688235.1). GTDB lineage: Bacteria > Pseudomonadota > Gammaproteobacteria > Methylococcales > Methylomonadaceae > Methylomonas. The sequence continues at coordinate 2,937 of JAQTYP010000141.1, read as the reverse complement.
CGCTTCCTCCAAGTGAGTGAGCAATTCTTGCAAGAGTATCGCGCCTAATGAACCGGCAAGGCCTTTCAGGGTATGGACCAATTGCCGAGCCGTTGCCGAATCGTTCGCGGCAAGTGCCATTTCAATTTCGCTCACGCTATGCGCGTGATTTTCAGCGAACTTTTGTAAGATTTTACGGTAGATTTTTTTGTCTTCTGCAGTATGCAACAAGCCTATGGCGCTGTCTATTCCGTATAGCGTAGGGATAGGGGCGTTCGTCGAATCAAGATCCGTAAGACGAGAAGCCCGAATGGGTTTGATCCATTTTAGCAAGGTCGTGAAAAGCGTTTCCGGCAGTATCGGTTTACCGATGAAATCGTTCATGCCGGCTTGCAAGCATCGATTGCGATCGGCACTCATCACATTGGCCGTCATGGCGATCACCGGTATGTCACCGCAATCAGGCAATTGCCGCAGCAGTCTAGTGGTCTGATAACCGTCCATTTTCGGCATCTGCACATCCATTAAAATACAGTCGTAGCGGGTACGTTTTAATTTGGATAGGGCGATTTCGCCGTTCTCTGCGGTATCGATTTGCAGCTGGGTCAGACTCAATAATTCGGTGGCGACAATCCGGTTGACCTCGTTATCCTCTACCAACAGAATCCTGGCATCGTTCAGGTCGAGTAATTGCCGGGTGTCGATGTTTTTGGGGACGCGTGCTTGGGATTGACGAATACTGCCGACATCCCCGATTCCTAAGTTGACGGTAAAGCTGAAGCAGGAGCCAACTTGTTTTTGGCTGCGGACTTTAATACTTCCCCCCATCTGTTCCACCAGTTGCTTGCTGATGACTAGGCCCAAACCTGTGCCGCCATAGTGGCGCGATACGCTGCTGTCGCCTTGGGTGAAAGCGCGGAACAGCTTGTTTAGTTGCGTCTTCGTCATGCCTATGCCGGTATCGATGATGCTGAATTCCAGCGTCGTTTGGGTGTCCGTCCGAGCGACTTCCCTGATGCTGATTTCGATTCGCCCCTGTTCGGTAAATTTGATGGCGTTGCCTATCAGGTTGATCAGAATCTGGCGCAATCGTTGCGGGTCGCCAATGACCGCTTGGAATTGACAAGGTACGATAGGGCGCATCATCGTGAGGTGTTTGCGGTGGCACAATTCCGCCATCGTCGAAAACACCTGGTCCAGCATTTCGTCCAACAAGAAGGGGACCGTTTCCAGATTGAATTTGCCGGACTCCATTTTGGAGAAATCCAGGATGTCGTTAATCAGACCCATCAGCCCGTGAGCCGCAGTCTCCAGGCGTTCCAAATAATCGCGTTGTTTGGGGGGGAGCTGGCTGTTTAAACACAATTCCACCAGGCCGATGATTGCATTCATAGGCGTGCGAATTTCATGGCTCATATTGGCTAGAAACTCGGATTTTACTTGAGCGGCTTTTTCGGCGTCCTGTTTGGCCTCCATCAGACGCTGTTCTGTTTTCAGCCGGTCGGTGATATCTTGCATGGTGCCTTGAATGCCGATGACCCGGCGCTTTTCGTCGTGCAGCACCTTACCTCGCTGGTGAACATGGCGGATTTCGCCCTGGTTTAATACGATGCGGTGCCTGAAATCGATCACGCCGTTGGCATTGGCGTTTTGCAGCGTTATTTTGAACAGGGTTCTGTCGTCCGGGTATACCAGTTGCGCCAGAATGCTGGCGAACGACGGCATGAAGCTGGCTTTGTTGGTTCCCGTGATGTTGTACATTTCATCCGACCAGGTGAAATGATTGTCCGACCAGTGCCATTGCCAATCGCCGGTATGGGAAATGCTTTGGGCATCGATCAGACGTTGTTTTTGATCTTCCAGGGCCTTGATGGCCGAACTGCGCTCCAGCTCAGACGTGATCTGTGAGGCGAATAGCTTAAGGATGTCGCTGGCGAATTGCGGGTCAGGAACGCCATGGCGATACAGGACTACGATATAACCGAATATCTGCTGCCTGTCGTTCAGCAGCGGCAAGCCGATAAGGCCTTGGATTTGATGGCGATGAAGCCAGTCATCGTCAGGAAAGTGTCGGTAAGCGTCATGTGGATAATGACATGTTTTTCCCGCGGCCAACTGGGCATGAATCGTAGGGTGTATTTTGAAATCAAGGTTTTCAGGCGCCTTGCCCGGGGTGTAACAAGACAGAATCCGATTGTCCCCGTTGCGTCTTAACTCGCCTATGATGGTGTAATCCGCCGTCAAGGTTTCCGCCGTCAGCACGGTTAAATTGTCCAGCGTTGTGGGGCTATGTTTTTCCAAAGAGCCGGAAATGATGTTGCGTATCGCGCTGTTTTGTTGGCGCTGGCGCGTGATATCGGTCACCAAGCCTTGGTAACCCGTGATTTGACCATGATCGTCGCGATTCAAGACTTTATGGTCTTGCACCCATTTGATGCTGCCGTTATCGGTAATGATGCGGTAAGGGATATGGGCGATCTCCAGGCAATTCAAATTATTCCTGCAACTGTCGAGCTCCTGTGCGAATATCGGTAAATCTTCGGGATGTATCAGGTTCAGATAGGGTAGCTGGTCGTTCAATAATTGTTCGACCGTATAGCCCAGCAAATGGACGACGTTTTCCGTGGCGAATTCAATCGGTAACCCTTCTGCATATCGCCATTTCAATACCACCGATGAGCTTTGACTAATAATTTGATACGCGGCTTGTAAATTATTTTCGGATTGCTTTCGGATGTCGATATTTTGATGCGTACCGCATAGTCGAGTTGGCTGGCTGCTTAAGGGATCGCGTTCCACAACGGCGCCCGATCTTTGTATCCACACCCAATGCCCCAATTTATGGCGCATGCGAAATTCGACGACATAGGGATGGTCTGCTCCAATATGCCGGGCGATCGTCGTCTTGGTTCTGTCGCGATCCTCGGGATGTATCCTGTTATCCCAGTTACCTACGTA
>JAQTYP010000140.1 GCA_028688235.1 Methylomonas sp. | reverse complement strand
CCAATGCTTATTCGGTCTTTGCTGGAAAGGCTACATAGAATAAAATTTCAACAGCAGCCTTTCCATGTTTCTTGTTAACGCCATGCGCCCGAAGGGCGCTTACTTTGCTCAGGACGAACGGTTAAGCCTCCTTCTTTGTCCCGTTTTAAACGAGAAGCCAAAATACATTTGTAATCGCAAACAGGAGAGAACGATGCAAAAAATACGGCTCTATGTGAAATTGAGTGGGTTAAGTTGTCCGTCATTATTCCGTTCGTCCTGAGCTTGTCGAAGGGCGAATGGAATAATGACTCACAGCAGATACCTGTAACCAGGAGGCAGAATGTTTTGGGTTTATATCCTTCACTGTGCGGATGGCAGTTATTACACGGGACATACCGATGATCTTGAAAGGCGAATGGCGCAATATCAGGCTGGCGAATGTAGCGGGTATACGGCGGCACGCTTACCGGTCAAGTGTATTTGGTCACAGGAAACCAGTACCCGAGAAGAAGCACTAGCCGCTGAGCGTCAAATCAAGGGTTGGAGTCGAAAAAAGAAACAGGCCATGATGCGCGGTGATTGGCAGGAGGTTAACCGCCTTGCTCGAAGTCAATCCGCTCATCCTTCGACAAGCTCTCAAGAAACAGCTTTTTTGTATATTTAAAATCAATGACTTGTGAAATTTGAAAATTGCAAAAATTTGCCTCAAACAGCGGCTGTTTCATGGTAACGCCATGCTTCCGAAGGGGGCTTACTTTGCTCAGGACGAACGGATTGACTTCGAGCAGCTCCCCCCTTTTTTTGCTGCTTACCCACTCAATTTCATATAGAGCTAAAAATACTGATGATAGGCTGGCTACTTAAAGTGGGAAAAACGCCAGCTCCACCGCTGTTATTCAGGCAGGGATTGCTGGAATACGCCAGACACCAAAGATGAGTTCGAACCAATCATCCTTGGCTTTGTATACCCGTTTCCCGGCGGGTATGACGAAATCATGGATAATCTGACATAGTGGAACTAAGCGCTCTGCGTGGTAAGCAGAGCCTATTTAACGGTCACTGAAAAAACAGGGGACTTTAGTTTCGAGGAACACGTATACTTTTTATCGATCACTTGGTAAATCGTAGTCGTCTGGCTATCAGCGAGCGCCTATTTCATTCATTTTAATGGAGGCTTTCTACGTGTCGGATGACTCCCGTTTGATATTGTATAAGCTGAAATTCGATGACGGCCATACAATAGAATTTCCCATTCATCTGGATAAGGCCACCAACGATTTTCTGGCGGTTCTGCCGGAGCCGGCCCCGTCCTGGATCGCCTTGGAATGCCATCAGTGCAGTAATTGCCCGTTGTCGACGCTCAGTGTGCCCAGGTGTCCGGTCGCGGCAAATTTATTACCCTTGATAGAGCTGTGTGGGGCGATGGTTTCGTATCAAAGCGTACATATGGACGTGTATACCCCTGAGCGTTGCATTAGCGCCAATACCACGGCGCAACGAGTATTGAGTTCGATTTTGGGATTGGTGATCGCCACCAGTCCTTGTCCGCATACCGAGCATTTCAAGCCGATGGCGCGTTTTCATCTGCCGTTGGCCAGCGAAGACGAGACGATTTACCGCACTTCATCGATGTATTTACTGGCTCAGCATTTTCTTTACAAGGACGGAAAGGCCTATTCCCTGGATCTGGACGGGTTGAGGAAAATTTATGCGGAAATGCAGGTCATCAATAGAGCCCTGGCCAATCGGCTTAGGACGGCCATCAGTCAGGATGCGGCTGTCAACGGCATCATATTGCTGGATTTGTTGACCCAATCGGTGACTTGGTCGATAGAAGACGGTTTGGATAATCTGCGCTATTTGTTCAAGCCCTATGGGGTCGGAGCGAATTAAACTCTAATCCTGACGATCAGGTCTTTGCTTTGTCTGCGCATGTCCAGAATCTTGTCGACCTGGCTTTCGGTGAGTACCTGGTCTTTCAAGTAAAGGATGCCGTTGTGCAGAATCTCCGCCGCCTCCATGCCGGGACGTAATTGCGTCCACGACATTTCGATGACGGGACGCTCGTCCTTGCTTTTGGACGCCGCCAATATTTGCAGGAATGAATCCACGACACCGGGGTCGTACAGTCTGCCTTTCTGGGCCGATAAATGATCTCTGGCATGTTCCACGCTCATTTGAACGCCGGTTAGATAGCCGTCTAGGCAGCAGATGTAATCGCGCACCACGGTCAGAATTCTCGACCCCAAGGGTATGCTTTCGCCCGACAGGCCGTGGGGTTCGCCGGAGCCGTCGTAATATTCATGTTGGTGGAGTATCAGTTCGGCGGCGTTTTTGAGTTGCTCTATGTTGCTCAATAACAGCCAGCCTTCCTGGCCGTGGCTCGAATAACGCTTCTTGGCGGAAATCGACATTTGGCACAAGGGTTGCTGAAGCAGGCTGTCCGGTAAACTCATTTTTCCCAATTGGGATAACAAGCCTGCGAACAATATATCCTTGACGTCGTCCGCCGGCAATTTCAGGTGTAATGCCACCTCTCTGTCTTGTTCGGCGATGTAGTTGGAGTGCCCGCTCTTGATGCCCGGCCGCATCTCGATGATGTGGGCTATGGTTTTGATCGTGTTGGCAAATTGTTTTTTCAGGCCGTTATGGGCATTGTCTATGCGTTGCAGCGATAATTTCAGTTGTTCGGTACGCAGCTGTACCTTTTCTTCCAATTGATCGTTGAGTTCTTTCAGCTCCTGGTTTTGCTGGTTGATGATCGCGAACAATTGCTTGCGTTCGTCCAGTAAACGCTTCTTCTCCAGCGCGTTGCCAACCAAGGTTTTAAGATCGTTATCTTCCCAGGGTTTGCTGCAATAGCTATAGATTTTGCCTTTGTTGACGGCGACGATGGTCGATTCCAGATCGGCATAGCCTGTCAGCAGAATGCGTATCGTATCCGGCCAACGTTCGGCAACGCGGGATAAGAATTCGGCTCCGTCCATTTGCGGCATGCGCATGTCCGAAACGACCAGGTCGACGGCATTCTGTTCCAGAATTTGCAGACCTTCTTCGCCGCCTTCCGCCAACAGTACGCTGTATTCGGCCGAACGGAACAAGCGTTTTAACGCCTTCAGGATATTGGGCTCGTCATCGACGAACAACAACGTGGCGGGACTGGGTGCTAGGCTGTTCTCTATCATGGGCGGAAAACCGATACGGGTGAATTAACGGCGAGGTAAAGTGACTCTGAATTTAGTGCCATGCCCCACTTTGGATTGTAAATCAAGTTGACCTTGATGATCTTGCACGATCTTGTAGGATAAAGACAAGCCCAGGCCCGTCCCTTTTCCGACCGGTTTGGTCGTAAAAAAGGGATCGAAAATTTTGGCCTGAATCTCCTCAGGAATACCGCTTCCCGTATCTTCAACTTCGAACCAGATACGCTCGTCGTTTTCGCTCCCCGTCCTGATCGTGATTTTGCCGAATTCCTTGATCGCTTGTGCCGCGTTCACCAAAAGATTCAAGATGACTTGATTGATTTGGCTGCCGACGCAAACGAAAGGCGCGATGCCGCCGTATTCCTTGACGACTTCCGCTTTGTATTTGATTTCGTTATTGACGATATTCAACGTGGCATCGATACCGGCTTCCAAGTCGAATGTGCTGGCATCGTGCTTGTCTATATGGGAGAAGTCGCGCAGATCCTGTACGATCTTCTTGGCCCTCGATGCGCCTTCCATGGCCTCGCTGATCAGGTCGGGAATATCCTGTTTTATGAATTCAAGATCAACGCGTTGGAGTAATCGCTCGAATTCGCTTAGGGCTTCGTTGCCGGCAGGTAATTGCCGGACCGTATGCTGGGCGCTGGCGACGATTTCCAAGAGGTCGCGCATATATTGTTGCAGAGTATTCAGATTGGAACAGATATAACCCAGAGGGTTGTTGATTTCGTGGGCAACGCCGGCCGCCAGTTGTCCCAGCGATGCCATTTTTTCGGACTGCACTAGATGTCCCTGCATTTCCTTGAGCTGGCGGTTCAACGAAAGTTGCTGATTTTTCTCGATTTCCAGTTTCCTGTTGGTGTCCACTAATTCTTGGGTGCGCTGATCGACAAGTTGTTCCAGATTGGCCGCGGCTTGCTTTTGGAGGCTGATATCCATGCCCAACCCCATGAGCCCGGCGAATTCTCCGTTTCTAAGGATGCGCGGAATGATTTTTTCCAGGATCCAAATGCTGTCCTGGCCGGGTCTATCGATACGGTATTCGACTTGCTGTTCGGACCGCTCTTTAGCGACGCTATCGTAAGCTCGCTCGAGCAACGCGACATCGGCGGGATTGACCGCGCTATGCCAGTTGGATGGGGCGACATCCTGACGGGAGAGGCCGCAAATCTGCAGCCAGAATCGGTTGCAGAAAAGTGGTATTTGTTTGCTGTTGGTGATCCAGACCAATGCCGGCAGTTGGTCGGCGAGTTCCTTAAAACGCGTCTCGCTTTCACGTAAAGCCGAGTAAAGATTACTCTGCATGATGTCGGTTTGTTCTTTGCGGAGGGTAGATTCGCTGGTTTGGCTTTTTGGGTTCAATTCCAATGCCATTTGTTTGTCGGAAAATAGAATATGGTCCATCAGCCATTTGACCAGAAAGTCAATCAGCTCATTGGAAACCGTGTCAGGGCATTGCGCCGCATTTTCCCGGCCCTGCTTGACTCGTTGAATGAACGCTTCGTGTTCGAGTTTGTGGTCGAAATACTTGCGGCAGTCATAGTGAGCGTCGCGCATCAATTGTTCTTCGTGTTCGAAGTGATATTGCGTGTATTCGATCAGGGCCCGAATCAACTCGGGCACTTTGCCGGGTTCGTTGCCCAATGCCACGGCCTCGTCGAGCTGATTTAAAATATCGATCAGCTGCCGGTGTTGCTGGTCCACCGAAGGCAGGCCAATATCAAGCTTATCGTTCCAGGTCAAAATGGCCATAATTTCGATGCGATAGTCGTTGAAAAATGCGGATGAAGTTTCGTAAGCTTCACTGCTGCCCTGGCGGATTCGAAAGTGATTGAATAATACACCGAGCATTATGTAATACACTTGGTTAAGATGTTATCCGATAATCGGCAGGATAATCTACCTGACAGTTAAATTAAGTGGCAATTTAGATTGCCGGCCATGCCGTTCCTGAAAGCGATACAAAGGGGGAGTTTTAGTGTCATGCGCGTCGGTCTTATCAAAGAAGTCAAAATCAAAGAAAACCGGGTGGGTCTGACGCCATCGGGCGTTGGAGAATTAGTGTGCCGCGGCCATAGTGTTTTCGTCGAACAGGGGGCGGGTCTGGGTTCGGGATTCAGTGATCAGGCTTACCGGCAAGCCGGAGCGGAAATCGTTGGGACCGAACAGGCATGGGCTCGGGATTTAGTCGTAAAGGTTAAAGAGCCCGTCGAAACGGAATACCGGTATCTGAAACGACAGATCGTATTTACCTATTTTCATCTGGCCGGAGTGCCCTTGGCGCTGACCGAAACCCTGTTGAATGCAAAAACCAGCGCCGTGGCCTACGAAACATTGGAAAACGGCAACGGCCGCTTGCCGTTGCTGGCCCCCATGAGTGCGATAGCCGGGAATATGGCGGTGCAAATGGGTAGTCATTATTTGGCGGCCTGCAACGGCGGTAAGGGCGTGATGCTCGGGTCCGTGCTGGGAAAACGCCACGGACGGGTGCTGATTATCGGCGATGGCGTGGTCGGCAGGCATGCGGCCAGTACCGCGATAGGCTTGGGAGCCAATGTAACGGTAGCCGGTTTATTGGCGGAAAGCGGTGAGCGCCTGAGGCGAGAAATTTCCGGCGATATCGATTTTGTGCTTTCCGAGCCCGGCACGATAGCCGCGCAGATCCGTGATGCCGATCTGGTGGTCGGGGCCGTCTTGATGCACGGTGCGCGGGCGGCTCATGTCGTGACGGAAGCCATGGTGCAAAGCATGCAGCCCGGCTCGGTGATAGTCGACGTCAGCATCGATCAGGGCGGGTGTGTCGAGACGGCCCACGTCACGACCCACGAAGCGCCGGTTTACCAACAACACGGCGTCATTCATTATTGCGTCGGCAACATGCCAGGCGCGTATCCCCGTACTTCGACATTGGCGTTGACCGATGCGACGCTGCCTTACGTGTTGAAGCTGGCCGAAAAGGGCTTGAGCGCATTAAACGACGATACTGGATTTGCCAAGGCCCTGAATACCTATCAGGGGTATATCACCTGCAAACCGGTGGCCGAAGCCTTCGCGATGCAGGATAGGTATCGCGCCTATTCGGGTGATTTCGAATAAGCAATAGATCGAGACAGACAAGGACTAAGAGGGAATGAATTTAAATCAGTTGGAGTTGTTGCGCGTTTTACAGGAAACGGACTTCAATCTCAGTAGAGCCGCTGAAAAAATGCACGTCGTGCAGTCGGCCGTCAGCCGTCAGTTGCAGCTGCTCGAAGCCGAACTCGGTTCGTCGCTGTTCGAGCGGCACGGCAAGCGCCTGCTGGGTCTGACCCCCCTGGGCGAACGCATCATCAGGGAAGTCGACCAAATTCATAAGGCCAAGAAGAATATACAAAGCATGGCCGACGATTTTCGCGATAACCGCAACGGAGCCTTGCATGTCGCAACGACGCATACCCAGGCCAAATACCTGTTACCGATGCCGGTAAAAAATTTTAGGGAAAAATACCCAGGCATCAAGATTTACATGGTGCAGTCATCGCCGGACGATTTGATCGAGCTATTGCACAAGCATGAGGCGGATATTGCCATTTGCACCGAAAAGTTGGCCGAAGTCGACGATCTGATACTAAGGCCTTGTTATCAGTGGCATCATGTGGCGGTGGTGCCGACAGGACACCCGTTGGCGGACGGCAAATTGAGTCTCGAACGTCTGGCTGGCTACCCTATCCTGACCTATAGTCCGGGATTTACCGGACGCTCGGCGATAGAGCGGGCCTTTGGCGAAGCCGGTGTGCAGCCAGACATCGTGTTGGCCGCGGCCGATTCCGACGTGATCAAAACCTATGTCAGACTGGGATTGGGAGTGGGCATCATCGCCGAAACCTCTTACGAGCCAGGAAAAGACGCCGATTTGGTGGCGCTGGATTTGTCGGCGCTGATAGCGCCTTCGACGACCAAAATCGCCTATCTGAAACAGTTGTATCTGCCTTCGTATTGCCGTTATTTTATCGACGAATTATTGAAACAGGCGCAGGCGAACAAACATTGACTAGAGAGATTGCAGCCATAAGCGGATAAATAACTTCGTGATTCATTTAGCAATAATGCCATTTGAGCATGATTAAATTTGCCTAGTATTAGCATCTGATACTATAGTGCGGATTTTCACTGATTTCAGGAATGAGGTCTGAAGGGTTTTTATGGCGACTGACACTCCCGATGTTTTACTGAAGCATGATGCCTTCTGGCTGATGGATATGGCAGCCGATGCCATGCTTATCATTGCTGCCGACGGCAGCATATCATGGGCCAATCCTGCCGCGCGGCGCTTGTTCGGTTATCAGCAAGAGGAGTTTGTCCGGCTGACTATCGAAGACTTGATTCCAGCGCGTTTCAGGGCTTCGCATATCGAAAAGCGTGAAAAATTTGGAGCTTGTCCGGAAAGCCGGATGATGGGAGGCATGCTCAATATTTTTGCCCTGTGCAAAAACGGCAAAGAATTTGCCGCCGATGTCAGCGTCAGCCCGATCGACGGCGGTAGTGTCTTGGCTACGGTGTACGACATTACCGCCCGAAAGAATCTCGAGGCGGAACAAAAGCGGATGATACATGAGCTGGAAGTCACCAACGAAGAGTTGAAGAACTTCGCTTATGTGGTGTCTCACGATTTGAAAGCCCCTCTTCGCGCCATCGGTTCTCTGGCGGACTGGATTGCCGCCGATCAGCACGACCGGCTGGATGACGAAGGGAAGGAACATTTACGCCTGTTGATACAACGGGTCAGGCGTCTCGATGCGCTGATAGACGGCGTGTTGCGTTATTCCCGTATCGGCCGTATGCACGAGGCGGTGGTCCAGGTCGATCTAAACGAACTGGCTCACGAGGTAATCGATTCGCTGGCGCCGCCGGCCCAGATC
>JAQTYP010000139.1 GCA_028688235.1 Methylomonas sp. | reverse complement strand
CGGGAACACTTACCGACACCGGCTAAATCGATCGGGCGACGGCGTACGCCGGGATGGCGCCGCGAAGAGTTGGCGGATGCCGCCGGGGTGAGTGTTACCTGGTTGACTTGGTTGGAACAAGGGCGCATGGTACAAGCCTCCGTCACAACCTTAAACCGCTTGGCGCAAGCCTTGAGTTTATCGCCTGCCGAACGCGCGTCGCTATTTGACTTGGCTGGTCGGCGCGATCCCGATACTACAGCGGAAGTACCGATGGATTTGTTGCCGCAACTATTGGAGTTGCCTAGCCAGTTCAACGGACCGGCTTATTTAATCGACCGACTATGGACTGCGCGCGCCTGGAATCGTCAAGCTGCGAAACTATTCGTCGATTGGCTGGGTGCTGATTCCAGCGAGCGTAATCTGCTGAACTATGTGTTTCTTAATGCCAAAGCCCAACAGTTTATTGTGGATTGGCCCGATCGTGCGCAGAGGCTGGTGGCAGAGTTTCGCGCCGATTATCATCGCCGGCCACTCGACAGTGACCTGCAACGATTGGTCGAACAGCTGTCAACACAAAGCCCCGCTTTCGCGCACTATTGGCAACAACAAACAGTGCTTCTTCGTGAAGGCGGCGAACGTCGTTTTAATCATTCGCAACGCGGTATTCTGAGCTATCGCCAGACAACCTTGGTAGTGGCGATGCAGCCGGATTGCAAGCTGGTCTGCCTAGCGGCGATCGACTGAGTTTTAGTGTTCAACCCATCAAGAATCTGCTAAAAAACCCGGCCAGCAACACTGAAAATCCACCATTTTCAGTGACGGCCAGGGTATTCAATATCTGGCAATTTTTGTTTCTATCCGCCGAACCACGCATGGCGTTATTGCTGCGGGTGGTTCGCCCCAATTGTACGTAATCGACAATGGCGATGGCGAAAAGCAGAGGTTGCTATTCGGCAATATGCGTTGGAACATATTTGAATTGGAGCAGAAGGCCGTAAAATTTTGGTCATTGCCCACCAACCATCTGTCCCAATTTAACCAAGGCCTGATTGACCCGCTCGTCCCAATCCACCGCGCAATTCAGGCGGATGAAGCTGCGGTATTTTTGCGTCGCCGAGAACATCGGGCCGGGCGCGATGCTGATGCCTTGCTGCAAGGCTCGCCGGCTCAGCGCCGTCGCATCGACAGTTTCCGGCAATTCCACCCAAATGACGAAGCCGCCCTCCGGCTGGGTGACGCGGGTGCCCGGCGGAAAATAAGCGCCGATGGCCGCCGTCATTCTGTCCACCGCTTGCCGGTATTGATTGCGCGCCTGGCGCAGATGGCGTTCGTAGCCGCCCTTGGCCAGCATTTCCGCGACCGTCAATTGCGCCAGGGTCGGCGTCGCCAGATTGCCGACGTATTTCAGATATTCGCTTTGTTCCAGGTACGGCCCGGCCACCAGCCAACCCACCCGTAAACCGGGGCACAACGATTTGGAAAACGACGAGCAATACAACACACGACCTTCGCTATCCCAGCTTTTCGCCATTGCCGGCCGTTGCGGGCCGAAACCCAGGTCGCCGTAAATATCGTCCTCGATCAGTGCGATCTTATTGCGGTTGACTAACTCCACCAGCGCACGTTTGCGCACGTCACTCATGCAATAACCCAAGGGGTTGCTGTAGTTGGGTACCGCGATACAAGCTTTGATCGGCCACTGCTCGCAGGCCAGTTGCAAGGCGTCCAGCGCGATGCCGTCGCGCGGATGGGTCGGTATTTCGATCGCGCGTAGCGACAACGATTCGATGACTTGCAACAGTCCGTAAAAGGTCGGCGATTCGACGGCGACGATGTCGCCCGGCTTGGTAACCGCCCTCAAGGCCAGCGTCATCGCTTCCTGGCAGCCGTTGGTGATCAGGATGTCGTTGGGATCGACCGGGCAGCCGAGTTCCGACATGCGCCGGGCGATTTGCCTGCGCAATTCCGGCGCCCCTGGCGGAAACTCGTAATTGGCAATGCGCTGGCTGTAACGGCGGGCGACGTTGGCCGACAGCTGGGCCATTTTTTGCGTCGGCAAAAACGACGCCGCCGGTACCGCCGCGCCCAGTTGCACGATTCTCGGATCGTTGGTGGCCTTGACCAGTCGCAACACCATTTCCTGACCCGTCACCAGCGTCGGTTCGCGCGGCGGCGCCGACATCGCCGGTTCCTGTAACGAACTGCGCGGGCGCGATTTGACGTAATAACCCGAGCGTTGCCTGGCTTCGAGATGCCCTTGGTCCTCCAGCAAGCGCAAGGCGCTGACCGCCGTCGCGGTGCTGACCTGATGCTGTTGACTGAGCTGGCGCACGCTGGGCAGGCGTTCCCCCGGTCGGTACAGATTCTGGGCGATGGCGTTGAGTAAATGTTCGGCGAGGTTTTCGTAACGAAGATTCATGGCGGCGAGCAATACAGTTTCGGCGGTTGGCGACCGATACAATTCAATTTTGCTTGAAATTGTATCGATATAATTTACAGGGTTTGCGTCTGTATCGATTGTCCGATCATAGCCTAAAGTAGCGTCTCCAATCAAACAGGGCAAAATTATGAAACTCCGCTTGTTGCGCCGCGCCGCTTTTGCCGCTGGCGACCAAAGCCTTACGACACCTCCCCAATCCTCCGAACTGACTCGTGGTTATTGGTTCGGCTGCGCTGGCATCCTCGGATTCAGCCTAACCTTGCCGGCGACCCGGTTGGCGGTGGCGGAGCTCGATCCGGTATTCGTCGGATTGGGCCGCGCGGTTGTCGCATCGTTGTTAGCGGCATTGGCGTTGTGGTGGCGAGGCAGTCATTTACCCAATGGCAGCCAATGGCTGAGGTTGGCCGCGACCGCCGGCGGCGTGGTAATCGGCTTTCCGCTGCTGTCGGCATTGGCCTTACGACAAGTGTCGGTGGTGCACGGTGCCGTGGTGGTTGGCTTGACGCCACTGTTGACCGCCGGTTTCGGCGTTCTGCTGTCGGGCGATCGGCCGGTATGGCAATTCTGGCTGGCAACGGCATTGGGCAGCACGGCCATTTTGGTCTTCGTCTATCTGTCCGGAGCGGCGGAATTGCAGCAAGCGGATCTGTATCTGCTGGCGGCCATCGCCTGCGCCGCCTACGGTTATGCCGAAGGCGCGCGGTTGGCCAAACAGCTGGGCGCTTGGCAAACCATCAGTTGGGCATTGTTGATCACCGCGCCGCTTTTGTTGCCGTGGGTGGTGAAAGCCGCTCCGCCGCGCTTCGAGCAGGTCACCTGGCCAAGCTTGTTGGGCTTTGCCTACGTCAGCGTGGTCAGCATGTATCTAGCCTTTTTTGCCTGGTATCGCGGTCTGGCGCTGGGCGGCACCGCGCGGATCGGCCAACTGCAATTGCTGCAGCCGTTTCTGAGCATGGCGGCCGGTTCGGCGTTGATCGGCGAAAGCGTCGAGATTGAACAACTGGCAACCGCCTCTGTAGTCTTCGCTTGCGTCTTGGCCGGAAGAAAATCCCCAAACCAACGCTAACATCAGGAGAATTTGATGAATACCCATTCGATAACCTGGCTGAACGGCCAACTGTTGCCCACTAGCCAAGCGCTTATCCCGGTCAACGACCACGGTTTACTCTACGGCGACGGCGTGTTCGAAGGCATACGCTTTTACAGGCGTCGTGCCTTCCGGCTGCAGAAGCATTTGCAACGCCTGGCGTTGTCGGCGCGGGCAATTGCGCTGGAAATACCGCTTTCCGTTGACGAATTGACGGCGGTTGTCGAACAGCTGATCGAAGCGTTTGCCGACGACGACGGCTATATCCGCCTGATGGTGACGCGCGGCGCCGGACCGCTGGGCTTGAATCCCAAAAGCTGTAATCAGCCCAATGTCATCGCCATCGCCGACCAACTGACGATGATAGCCATTGATGAACAACAGTCCGGGGCGCGACTGATGGTATCGTCGGTGCGTCGTTTGTCGGCCGACGGCCTCGATCCGCGCATCAAAAGCCTGAATTATTTGAACCACATTCTGGCCAAAATCGAAGCCAACCATGCCGGGGCCGACGAAGCGATATTATTGAATGCGCAAGGCCGGGTGGCCGAAGGTACGGCGGATAATATCTTCATCGTCCGCAACGGCCGCTTGCTGACGCCGCCTTGCAGCGAAGGCGCGCCGGAAGGCATCACCCGTGATTTGGTGTTGGAATTGGCGCAAGCCGACGGCATAGAAATCAGCGAACAGCCGTTGGGCGTCTACGATTTGTACGCCGCCGACGAATGTTTCCTGACTGGAACCGGCGCGGAATTGATAGCGGTAGCCGGTATCGACTGTCGATCATTGCCTAGTTGCCCAGGACCGGTATTCCAACGCTTGCAACAGGCGTTTCGGCGGACCATAGACCAAGAGTGCGGAGGCATCTCATGACTTTGTTGGAAAATTTGCAATTGCTGGCGCGTTACAGCCAGTGGGTCAACCAGCGTTTGTACGACACCTGCGCGACTTTGACCGACGACGAGCGTAAACGGGATAGGGGCGTATTTTTTCATTCCATCCACGGCACCTGGAATCATTTGCTGCTGGGCGATCGCGTCTGGCTAGCCCGCTTGCAGGGCCAGCCGGTGCCGTATCAACGCCTGGACTTGGAACTTTACACCGATTTCGCGGAACTGCGGGCGGCGCAAGTCAATTGCGACCAAGCCTTGCTGGATTGGATTAAAGGCTTGCAAACCGACGACTTGCAACGGCGCATCGCCTTCCGCAGCCTGTCCACCGGACAGGACAAGGAACTGAACGTCGCGATTATGTTGACCACCTTGCTGAACCACAAAACCCATCATCGCGGCCAAATCACCGCGTTGCTGAGCCAATGCGGTTGCGACTACGGCGCCATCGACTTCATCTGTGCGCCGTTTGTCGGCTAATCTTGTCGATTTTTATCCTTTTCGGATTGTTCCCCATGACAGAATCAGCCTTCCCAATTGCCGCGCTAGCCGATCAAGTGCCACCACGGGCAAGAAAATCCTTATATCCGCAAGCCATTTTGGACCTGCATGGCGTCCGGCTGGCAGGCCGAGAAAAGCGGGCGCTAGGGGATTTGTTCGGCCTGCAAAACTCCGGCGTCAATCTGACCAAATTGGAACCCGGCGCAATTTCCGCGTTGCGCCATGCCCATGCCAAACAGGACGAGTTCATCTACATCTTGCAAGGCTGTCCTACTCTATACGCCGACGCCGGCCCCACGCCGTTGTCGCCCGGCATGTGCGCCGGCTTCAAAGCCGGCAGCGGCGATGCCCATAGATTGGTCAACGAATCGGCGGACGAAGTGCTGTATCTGGAAATCGGCGACCGGACTGCGGGCGACCAAGTCGTCTACCCGGACGACGACTTGCAGGCGGTGTTCGTCGACAATAGCTTCCGCTTCGCTCACAAGGACGGTAAGCCATATTGAATGCGTTGAAATTTTTTGCCGCCAAGATGGGCGATTCCTGTTACATCGGCGCGCAAACCTGACATGCAAATCAACCCTGTTAACACACAGCAAACCGGCCGTCGAGCTGGCGGGCATGGCCAGAGTCAAGGATTTGGCCACTATCGCCAAGGCTTACGACATATCCGGCATCGTCGGTCGGCCGCCGCCAGTAAGGGACCTTCAATCCAAATTGCTCTGCTTAGCTCTCACGCTTCGCCTATCGGCTCAGTGCCGCTCACTTTCACGTTCTTCATTGGAGATAACGCAATGCGAATTTTGATGCTTGGTGCTGGAGCAATCGGTGGTTATTTCGGCGCTCGTATCCACCAAGCCGGCGGCGATGTCACCTTTCTGGTCAGGCCAGAGCGAGAAAGGAGTTTAACGGAAAACGGCCTGCATGTATCCAGTCCGTTGGGTGACATCCACATTCGACCCCGGTGCATCACTGCCTTTCAGGGTAGCGAATCGCAAAAATTCGATACCGCTATCGTGTCATGCAAGGCATATGACCTGGATTCCGCGATCGAAGCCATTATCCCGGCACTGGCTTCCCATGGAATTGTCGTCCCTCTGCTCAATGGCATGACACACCTTCAGCGCCTGGAAGAACGATTCGGACCCGAAAGAATGCTGGGCGGTGTAGCGCATTTGGGGGTTAGCCTCACAGCTGAAGGCCACATTCGGCATCTAAACGAATTGCACAGATTGATGATCGGCAGCAGAACCGCTCCCGCGCCTCCTTTGGTTGACGCCCTGGCTGAAGTGTTTGCAGGCTCCGGTATCGGCTTCGTTTTGTCCCACAATATAGAAAACGAAATGTGGGAAAAATTTGTTTTTCTCTCCGCCTTGGCCGGAGCGACTTGCACCATGCGCGCACCCATCGGCTACATTCTGCAAACACATTCAGGAAAGGCATTTGTTCTTGGACTATTTGGCGAGTGTCTTGCCGTTGCCGGCAAATATGGTCATGAAACTAGCAAAGAGCGTCTTGCTCAATACCGTTCCCAACTGACTGCTTGGGGCTCGACGAGCACAGCCTCCATGTTGCGGGATATTGAGCGCAAGGGACCCACGGAAGCGGAACATATTTTGGGAGATATGGTACGCCGGGCTCAAGCTCACCATATTGACGTTCCGTTGCTGCAACTGGCCTATTCACACATGCAGGCTTATGAAATCCGCCGAGCTCATGAGCGATCCCAACTCATCATTCCACCGGACCAGCGAAAAATGGTGTGCAAGTCGGTGAATTCAAGCGTTAGGCCGCAAGATCAACAAGGAAATAGTTGCTAATGGATTCAATTGAAGCATACAAAGTGAGAGCGCAGGGATTCTTACGAGGCAGGGAGCCGTCACCGATCAGTTCACAGGTCGTCGATCAATGGGCCCGCATTCTTTGCCAGGGTGCGACGGTCATTGAGCTGGCATGTGGCGGTGGATATGCTGTTAACCATCTATTTCCTTGTTAGGTAACGTCATGGAAATCCTATATCAACCATTTCAGCCTACTTTGATGGAATCAGGTTTAATAAGTTTTGGTCTCTCTCTTAGGTCTGTTCCGGCGTGTGGTGCTTTGAGTGGCATAGTTCATGCATATCTACAAATTAAAGCAACAAAAGCCACACCCTATCCATTAATCCCTGATGGCACTCAGGCGGTATTCATTTCCCCTAACGGATCGCTGCTAAGTGGACCACGGGTACAAGCTTGTGACCTGCCAATACTAGATGCCGGAGAATATTTTGGTATTTGGTTTTTTCCTGGGGCGTTGCGTTATTTTATCGACTTAAATGTTTCAGATTTAAAAGGTCAGTTTATTGATAGTTTTTCTGTTTCATGGAGAGGGTTTCGCAACCTCCATAACAGTGTTTATCAATATAGTGCTTTTGAAGACCGAGTGACTGTCTGTGAGCAATGGCTGTTAAATAACTTCAAGGGACTTTCGATAAGCCCATTTGATCACGCGCTTAGTCTGCTATATCAGTCTTTTGGCGGCATAAGAGTTTACAGATTGTCCAAATTGGTAGGATTGAGTGATCGCCACGTGAATCGATTATTCCACCTCAACACAGGTGTAAGCACTAAGGAGTTTGCGCAGACCATTCGTATTCAACATGCATGCAAGCAGTTGTATATAGCACGAGCATCTTCATCAAATACATATAATGACCTTGGGTATTTTGATCAATCTCATTTGATAAAGAGCTGGAATAAGTTCTTGCTTTCAAGTCCAAATGCTTTCTGGGAGCGATTCAAGTCCGATTCTTACAATAGTTAATCTCTAAAATTTGAAAGAATTGCGATTTTTTGCACGCTCGGCGACTTAGATGCAATTTTCAAATGCAGAGATATTAGAAATCACTAAAGGAAAATTTTTTGGTGAAGGTAATGCCCAGCTACCGAACTCCTTTATGTTGATGATTGACGAAATTATGAATATCACTGATAACGGAGGGCATTTTGATAAGGGTCAACTTGATGCTAGCCTAAAAATTCAACTGGATCATTGGTTTTTTAACTGCCACTTTCAAGGGGATCCTGTCATGCCCGGTTGCTTAGGTCTTGATGCATTGTGGCGACTTCTGGGGGTGTTTCTCGGCTGGTCTGGGTTACAGGGTAAGGGAAGGGCTTTGGGGGTTGGCAAAGTCAAATTCACAGGACAAA
>JAQTYP010000138.1 GCA_028688235.1 Methylomonas sp. | reverse complement strand
GACAAGTCGCCCGATTTGTTTCGGATGCCGATTTTGGGGCATAAATACGAACGCAAAATCGCCTTTCAGCTGCGTTCCGTAAAGGATGGGGTGGTATTGCGTTCTGAGAGTGCGCCGGAATTTGCATTGTCGTTGACCCGGAACGGCTACAGCGAAACCACGATAGGTAATCAGCTCTGGCATGTGTTCAGCATCAGTACGGATAACGGTGACTACGTGATCCATAGCGGTCAGCGCGACGACATGCGCCGTTCGCTGGTGGAGGCCTTGGCTAGCCAGCAATTGTTGGCGATGCTCTTGGCCTTGCCGGTATTGGCCTTGGTCATATTGTTCATCGTCAATCGCACGCTAAAGCCGGTGAACCGTCTCAGGCAGGAATTGGCTTCGCGCGAGGCAGGTCATCTGCAGCCCTTGTCGCTGGACGATTTGCCCGAGGAAGCCCTGCCTATCGTTCAGCAGATCAATTCGCTATTCGAGTTGCTGGAGCAAGCCTTCGCCAACGAACGGCATTTTACCTCCGATGCTTCGCATGAATTGAAAACTCCTTTGGCAGGGTTGATGACCCAGCTACAGGTCGCGCAAATGGCCAAAGACGACGACATGCGCAATCAGGCGCTTAAAAAATGTCAACAGGCGGTTATGCGGATGACGCATATGGTCCAGCAACTGTTGACCTTGTCCCGTGTCCAGCACCATAACGTTCAGCCGACCAAGCAAAAAATAGCGTCTTATCAGGCGATGATAGACGCCATCAGCGACATCGAATTTTCCGCGCATGAAAAACAAATAGAAATCGAATTGAGCGGTGACGAAGACATAACGATCGAAGCCAATCCTCAGCTGCTGAACATCCTGTTTCGCAATCTGCTCGATAATGCGATCAAATACACGCCGGCTGGCGGAAGGGTTAATGTCATGCTAGGCAGGGAAGCAGGTCGGTTGTGGCTGAGTATAGAAGACAGCGGTCCCGGCGTGGCCGACGACGATTACGAGCGTATCACCCAAAGATTCTACCGTTGCGTCGAAACCGCTCAATCTGCGGAAGGCTCCGGTCTGGGTTTGTCGATAGTGCTGCGCATCGTGCGATTGCACGACGGCGAAATTGGCTTTTCGAAATCGCAGTTGGGAGGATTGAAGGTGACAGTGCACTTCGATTTGCCGGAAACGCTCAAGGAAAGTTCAAAGTAAGGTTCAGATTTTTTTGACATTATGATCTAATCGCAGGGCTTTATTCCTCTTGTTTCCTGCGACGACGATTTGCGATGTATAGCGACGTGAAATTAACCCTTGAAAGATGTTCGAAATGATGGCGAAGACTGTGCGCAATGGAATTTTGACTTTGCTGGTGTTTTGCTTTTCGGCTTGTTCTTCCGTGCAGCCCAGGGATAGCCAAGACGGACTCATGGCCGCTCCGGAATTGCGCCGTGTCGATGCGCCGGCCTTGGACGGACATAATTTGATTAGCTATGATGTTTATGCCATGGGCAACGTGCTGCACGCCTTGTTTGCAGCCGAAAGCGATACGCCCAAGAAGCCCTTTGTCGGCTATTTGCGCTCCGAGGATGGCGGACTGCATTGGACGGAAACGGTCGAAATCGGCCGTTACGTTCCCGAAACGATGGAGTCGGCCGCCGGCAACGACATTCAAGTTGCGGCCAGCGGCGATAACGTACTGGCGATCTGGCAAGTCACGGGCGAAATTCCCGGCATGGGGCCGCTACGGGCGGTATATTCGACGGATAGCGGAGCTTCCTGGAAACAAGGGCTTAATCCCGCTGCAAGCGAAATAGATCAATCGCACCCGGATTTGCTTGCCGATGCCGATGGCCGCTTTCACTTGGTTTGGTTGGACGATAGAGACGAAAACGGCTACCAAGGCATACGCTATGCAAGAACCAGCGATGCAGGCCAAGACTGGGAACTGGCGCAAACCATAGACGAATCGACCTGTTCCTGCTGCTGGAACCGTTTGCTGATGGGGCAAGATCGGCAAATCGATGTGCTGTATCGGGACATGGAGCCGCGGGATATGGCGCTGGCCCTGTCGAAGGACGGCGGACAAAGCTGGCGGCGGCTCAGTACCGTCGGTGAATTCAACTGGCAATTCGACGGCTGTCCGCATAACGGCGGCGCCTTGGCATGGGCCGGGCAGACCTTACACGCTTTGGCTTGGACAGGTGCCGAAAATATGGCCGGACTATATCACTTGTATTCCACCGATAACGGCACCAGTTGGTCGCCGCCTCAGCGTATGGGCGGAGAGTCGCTGGCCTTTCATAGCGATATCGCCGCGGCCTCAGCCGAGCATGTGCTGGCGATTTGGGATGCCAGAGGTGCAGACGGTAGTGCCGTGATGATCAGCGAATCCGTCGATGGCGGAAAACACTGGTCGGCCGCCCAAAGACTTTCATCGCCCGGCAGTTCGGCGCAGTTTCCGCGAATGGCCGCTACGGCTAATGGCGTGTTGGCTTTGTGGGTCGAGCAGATGCCCGGCGGAAATAAACAATGGATGTCCGCAATATTCAAATAACTATAACTATAACCATAACGAGATAGACATATGCGTAAATCAACCATCATTTTCTCATCGCTGCTATTGCTGGCTGGCTTGGCGAGTCCCATGACCGTCTGCGCACACGCGATTTTAGTCAAGTCCCAGCCCGCCAAAGACGAAGAAGTCAAAGAAGCGCCCAAACAAATCGATCTTTGGTTCAACGATCCGGTCAGAAGTCAATACAAGGCCTTGGCGGTGGTCGACAGTGAAGGCAAGCGCGTCGATAATCACGACGTCGAGCAGGACATGCTCGATGGCTCCCACATTCATGCCACCGTATCGGATTTGGCCCCAGGCACCTATACCGTCCGTTACCGGGTGGTGTCCGAGGATACCCACATCGTTACCGGTAAATTTCAATTCACAGTAAAGCCTTAATCTTTGGTGTAAACCTTTTAATAACGACATGAACATTCAGCGAACTTTTGCCCTTGTTATTTCCACGTTAATGACGTGTCTGATGCTGAGCGGCTGCGAACAGCTCGGCTTCGGCCAGAAACAATCCAATGCGCTCGGCAATCGGCCCGACCTGGATTGCATCATTGCCAACGATTTTTACGCCGTGCATTTCAGTACCTATTTGCAACCGGCTAAGGGTGAGAATAAAAATGCCGATCCCAAGGCCGCTTTCGTGCCGTTCTGCCAGCAAATTCCAAGAGCCGGCAAGATGTTTTTCACCGCCGACTTGATAGACCGCGATATTCGCACGACGCCTATAGGCATAAGGCTGGTGGAAGTGGAGAAAACAGGGCAAGCGGCGCCGGACGATGTTCGCGAGATCCGGACGATAGCCGAAATTCCGAGCAAACTTTATCCGCGCGGGGCAGTGGAGGCCCAGGCAGAAGTCGATAAGAACGGCGATTATGTGCTGTATTTGCTGATAGGCGATGCCGTCGAGGAAGACGACAAGTTCCGTGTGCCGTTGGAGGTGGGAGTAGAACCGGGTGGTTCGCTATTGCCGCAGATTGCCGTCGTTGCGTTGGCCGCGTTGCTGATAGGTGTGTTGGGCTTTTTGATTTATTGGTACAAGCGAAAATCCCGGAACGAAACGAAGGACTTGGTATGAGACGGCTGCAGTCAATCAGCGGCGCGTTTGTCTTGGCAAAAGGCTTGTTGCTGGCTTGTTTGTTGTTGCAAGTCCATGGAGTCGAAGCTCATCCTCCGGGCCTCAGTTCGGTCGATGTATTGCTCACGACGGATAGTATGACGGCCAAAGTAACCTTTGCCGTGCAGGACATCGAAGCATTCGCCCCTATGGATGCCGATTTGGATGCCGAAGTCAGCGAGGCCGAACGCGAAGCGGCCAAGCCTGCGATAGCCAATTTGCTGGCGGAACAATTGCGCATCAATGTCGATGGCGCCGATCTGGCGCCGGCCGAATCGGGCATCGTCGAATACGACGATCAGAATAACGCTCATGTCGAGTTTCGCTTTCGCGCCGCGCCGCGCCGGCAATTGTTGCTGCAATCCAAGTTTCTGGCATTGTTACCTGAGGGGCATCAGCAGTTTTTGAAGATCAGGGATGCCGAAGGTCATGCGCTGATGGAGAAAATGCTGGATAAATCGGTCGATCATGTGCAACTGGAATTGGCCATCGTCGATGGACGTCTTCAGGCGAGCGGCAGCTCCTGGTTCTCGGCTTTCGTCGATTTTTTCAAGCTGGGCATGGAGCACATCGTCACGGGTTACGACCATTTGCTGTTTCTGTTTGCCTTGTTGGCGGTGACGCACAGTTTCTGGCCGGCGATCAAGATCATCACGTTTTTTACCCTTGCTCATTCTATTACGCTGGCGTTAGCCGGATTGAATCTGGTGGAATTGCCCAGTAGTTTTGTCGAACCCTTCATTGCCGCGACCATTATCTACGTGGCGGTGGAAAATCTGATACGCGGCGAACATCCCAAGGGTCGGCATTGGTTGACCTTCGGTTTCGGTTTGGTGCACGGCTTCGGATTTGCCGGCGTGTTGCAGGAAATGGATATATCCAGCGGCGGCAGCGGCATTTTATTGCCCTTGTTGTCGTTCAACCTTGGTATCGAAACCGGGCAAATCGCCGTGGCAGCCGTTGTGTTGCCGATGATTTGGCGGCTGAATAATAAAGCGGCGTTTTCCGAAAAATTTCTGAAAGTGTGTTCGGGAGCCATTAGCTTGATGGGCGCCTATTGGTTTTTGGAACGGACGGTTTTGTAAGGGGCAACGGATATATGCAATAGAAACCAACCTTCGGACATCGAAAGCCATGATACCCGCATGACAGCCATCGACATTTTTCCTTGGGACGAGAATTTCGATACCGGGCTCGCCGAGATCGACAATCAGCATCGCAAGCTGGTGGCCTTGCTGAACCGCTTGGCTAACCATGTAGCGTTTGGTTCCGACGACCTCAGGCTCGATGAGATCTTCGAGGACTTGCTGGCTTATACCCTTTATCACTTCCAAACAGAAGAGACGATCTGGCGTGAGTTTCTGCCCGGCGATCCGTTAGAAGCCAAGCATCTGGCGGCCCATGCCAGCTTCATAGAGACGGTACGGCGACTCAGAGCCGAGCAGGGCCCTAAGTCGCTGAGTAGCGGCGCCGAGGACACACTCAACTATCTGGTACGCTGGCTGACCTCTCATATACTGGAGGCCGACCGTTACCTGGCCTACGTGGTGGACGGCCTACGTTCCGGCCTGGAACTTGGCGCAGCCAAAGACGTCGCCGCCGAAAAAATGAGCGGAACGACGCGGGCGATGATAGACATCATATTGTCGATATATGCCACCTTGTCGCGTAACACGCTGCGATTGATGCGCGAACTGGCCGATCGCAGGCAGGTCGAAGACAGGCTGAGAGGGAGCGAGAAGCGCTTTCATGCGCTCTTCGATGGCGCCCAGGACGGCATTCTGGTCGCGGATATCGAGACGCGCCGCATCGTCGATATCAATCCCGCCGGTACCGCCATGCTGGGTTATCAGCGGGAAATGCTGATAGGCTCGAGTGTGGCCGACATCCATCCCGAGGCCGGCCATGCCCAGGCTATCGATGCCTTCGACCGTTTGGCGCGTAACGAGCTGCCAGAGACGATGACTATCCCGGTCGTTCGCCGCGATGGAAGCATCTTCTTTGCCGAAGTCAGCTCCGCCTTCATCAGTTTCGACGGCAAGCCGCATGTGGCGGGATTTTTCCGGGACATCACCGAGCGGCGGTTAGCGGCCGAGCGCCTCAAAAACGGCGAAATGCGCTTGAGAGCCACCCTGGAGCACTCGCCGCATGTCGCGGTGCAGTGGTATGGCCGGGATGGGCGGGTAATCTACTGGAATTCCGCCTCGGAAAGGCTGTATGGCTTTACGGCCGATGAGGCGCAGGGCAAGGCTCTGGATCAACTGATGCTCTCGTCCGAAGAAGCGGCCGAGTTTTTCGACTGCCTTAAGCAGGTTGCCGAGACGGGCGCGCAATTCGGCCCCGTCGAATATCGCACTCGCAACCGTTACGGTGAGGCGCGGTGGGTCCTTTCTACCGTGTTTGCCATCCCCGGCGATAACGACGACAGCCCGATATTTGCGCGCATGGATGTGGATATCAGCGATTGCAAAGGGATGCAGGAGGCGCTGGAAGGTAGCGAAGCCAGGTTTCGCCAGTTGTTCGCCTCCATGCCCGATCCGGTTTTCATCGTTAGCCTCCTCGATGCGCGATTTTTGGAAGTTAATCATTCCGCTTGCGAGTTGCTGGGTTATAGCAAGGAAGAGTTGTTACAGGTTGGTCCGGCATTCATCGACGCGCCGGATGACGCGGCACGACTGGCGGAACGATTCGCCCAGTTACGCGAAACCGGCCATCTCGTGCATGAGGCCGTTCATATCGCCAAAAACGGCCGAGAAATTCCCGTCGAATTGCATAGCCGTCTGATACAGATGGGGGAACAAATCGTTATTCTGGGGATTGCGCGCGATTTGACCGAGCGAAAGCGTTTGCAAGAAGCGCTTCAGCAACAAGAAATCAAATACCGCTCCTTGTTCGAGTCCGCCAACGACGGCATCTTCATTCTCGATGCCGAGGGATTTGTCGATTGCAATCAGCATGGAGCCGCCATGTACGGCTTGTCGCGGGAAGACGTCGTCGGGCGCTCGCCGACGCAACTCAGTCCTGAATGCCAAGCCGACGGTCGGGGCTCGGCTGATGTGGCCATGCAGGTCATCGAAAAAGCCTTCAACGGCGAGCCGCAACACTTCGAGTGGCAATCGTTACGCAGCGATGGCAGCCTGTTCGACGTCGAAATCAGCATGAGTCGGCTCGATCTCGGCGAGCAAAGCTTTTTGCAAGCCATCGTTCGCGACATTACCGAACGCAAGGCGGCAGAGGCAGAACTCGTCAAATACCGCGAACACCTGGAGTCGCTGGTTATGGAAAGAACGCGGGAATTGGCGCAGGCCAAGGAAAGCGCCGAAGCCGCCAACCGAGCCAAAACCATTTTTCTAGCTAATATGTCCCACGAACTGAGGACGCCGCTGAATGCCATATTGGGCTTCTCCGAACTGCTTGCCCGCGATCGACGTATTCCGGAAGAACAGCGGCAAAACATCGCGACCGTCAATCGGGCCGGTAGCCATTTGTTATCGCTGATTAACGACGTGCTGGAAATCTCTCGTATCGAATCCGGACGGTCTGGCCTCCAGAATGAAAGTTTCGATTTTACGGTTTTCCTTGACACTATCGAAGAGATGATGCGGTTGCCCGCGGAGCGTAAGGGGTTAAGCTTGCATGTGGAAATCGAGGGCGCCTTGCCCCGTTTTGTCAGCGGGGATGCCAACCATTTGCGTCAGGTACTGATCAACTTGTTGGGTAATGCGATCAAATATACCGATCACGGCCAAGTGATCCTGAAAGTGATTCCGCAAGACGGCCACCATATCCGCTTCGAAGTGTGCGATACCGGCTGTGGCATCGCCCAGGAAGATTTGTCCAGAATATTTCAGCCCTTTTATCAAACCGAACAAGGCGTTGCCCGGGGAGAAGGTACGGGTTTGGGCTTGGCGATCAGCCGGGAATTCGTCCGGCTGATGGGCGGCCGCATCGATGCGACCAGTGAGCCGGGATTGGGCAGTACGTTCGCCTTCAGCATTCCGTTGCCGAGAGTCGATTCCGCTGTCGTATCACCGGTCAGGGGCCGAGTGTTGGGTTTGGCGCCCAATCAACCTCGGGTTAGGGTATTGGTGGCCGAAGACCATGCCGATAACCGGAAACTGATGGTCACGCTGTTGCAATCTGCGGGGTTTGACGTTCGCGTTGCGGAGAATGGCCTGCAAGCGGTCGAAATATTTCAAAGTTGGAAGCCGGACTTGATCTGGATGGATATGCGCATGCCCGTCATGGACGGCTATGCAGCCACCAAAGCCATTCGAGATTTGCCGGGTGGTCGCGGCGTAAAAGTTGCGGCATTGACGGCAAGCGCCCTTCAGGAAGAACGGCAGGCGATTCTGGACGCGGGATGCGACGATTTTTTGGCCAAGCCCGTAGACCAGGATCGCTTGTTTGTCATCATGGGGGACTTGCTGCATCTGGAATATAGGCATGCGGAATTGGAACAAGGATGCGACGCTTGCGCGCGGAAAGG
>JAQTYP010000137.1 GCA_028688235.1 Methylomonas sp. | reverse complement strand
GGCTCAGCACGAACGGCTTGGCGAGCGACGGTTATTTCGGGAAGTTATTTAGCCTTAATTCAAAACATTATGTCCACGCTGTCTCAGGCAGCTGCGATAGGCATTTTTATATCTATCGTCCGATTGCAGGCCTTGATAGCCGGCTCCGCTTACGCCGCCGGCTGCCGCGCCGATCGCGGCACCTTTACCCGCATTGCCGGAGATTGCACCTATTGCGGCTCCACCCGCGGCGCCGATCAAACCGCCGACTGCCGCACCGGTCGCGGTGTCTTTCGCGGCGCTAACGGATTGCGATGCCATAGCCCGGCATTCTTCCATGTCTTGATTGAGCCGATAAGCATTGGGGTCGTTATAAGTATCCACTGTAGGCGTCCAGCCCCGTTGCTCTGCGCAGGCGGACAGCAGCAGTATGCTGGCGACGAGGACACTGAATTTGATGCTATTCATGATACTTCTCCTGATGATGAGTTACTTGTTAAAGTATGGCTAAGTTTTTACATTTGCGCCACTTTCTATCGAGCAGGCATCGAAGCCACCTATATCATTGGTGATTTAAAAATTGGCTTCGCATAGCGTTTTCATTATTGCAACCTCCGTTTGATTCGCGCTCCGCGCCAAGTCAAATTGACATTTGATGCCCCCTTCAGTATGATCCGCAGACTTTTTTATCCGTTTATTCAATAAGGTACATAGTCATGAAAAGAACCTACCAACCCAGCAAAATCAAACGCATCAGAACTCATGGTTTCCGCGCCAGAATGGCAACCGTTGGCGGCCGTAAAGTACTCAACGCGCGCAGGGCGAAAGGCCGCGCATCGTTGACAGTTTAATTGTCGGCCAAAGACTTCAGCTTCCCCGATCTGTATCGGCTCAGGACGCCAGCCGACTATAAAAGTGTCTTTGCGGACCCGATAAAATCCACAGACAGGTATTTTACGGTACTGGCGACCAGCAACCCCCTGCCCCATCCGCGGCTGGGATTGGCTATCGCCAAAAAAGCCATCAGAAAAGCAGTCGCAAGGAATCGCATAAAAAGAACTGTGCGGGAAAGCTTTCGATTACAACGTCAAAAGATTGTCAACATCGATATCGTGGTATTGGCGCGCGGCGACGCCGCCAATGCGGACGTGCATATTTTGAGGAAGTCATTGGAAAGGCATTGGCTTAAATTGGTAGATCGATGCGGTTCCTGCTCATAACCCTGATCAAGGTTTACAAATACTTCATTAGCCCTTTGCTGGGGCCCCATTGTCGTTTTTATCCCAGCTGTTCAAGTTATGGCATAGAGGCGATTCAGCTTCATGGTGCTATTAAAGGCTCCTACCTCACGCTTCGACGATTATTGAAATGCCATCCTTTGCACGAGGGTGGCATCGATCCTGTTCCAAAAAAATTGAGTAAATAACAATGGATAACATTAGATTCATACTTGTCATGGCGCTGCTGATGATTTCCTATATGCTGTGGGAATCCTGGCAAATCGATTATGGCCCCAAACCCCAAACCATAGTCTCCGACAAACCCCTGGTCGCAGGCGGCAACGAAATTGCCTCGTCCGCCAACGCCAACCCAATGAGCGACAACGCCCAGACGAAGGTCGCACTCGAACCCAGCCGCGCAATCATCAAGATCAAGACCGACGTATTCGCCCTGGAAATCGATCCCGAAGGCGGCACCCTGCGCAATCTCGATCTTTTGCAATACCCAAAAGAAAAAGGAAACAGTTACGTCAAGAAAGCCTACGAATTGATTGGCTTGCAGGAACCGGAAAGAGACTTGTCGCCTATCCGCCTGTTCGACGCCAATCCGGAAAATCTGTTTTTGGCGCAAAGCGGCCTAGTTGCTAGCGGAAACTCAGCGGCGGCCCCCGACCACCACGCGACTTACACCAGCGAAAAAACCAGTTTCGAACTCCAGGAAGGCCAGGACGAATTAGTCGTGCCACTGACCTGGACCAACGAGCAAGGCCTGCGCATCACCAAAACCTTCATGTTCAAACGCGGCAGCTATGCCGTCGACGTCGCTCACAAAGTCAACAATCGTAGCGACAAAGTCTGGTCCGGCCGCCAATACAATCAATTGATGCGGGTCGAACACAGCGACAAAAACAATAACAATTTCATCAGAACCTTCTCCGGCGGCGCAATTTATACCGACAAGGACAAGTTCCAAAAAATCAAATACGAGGAAATGGCAGACAAGAACCTGGAGATCAGCGCGCAAGGCGGCTGGACTGGATTCATTCAGCATTACTTCGCCAGCGCCTGGATTCCACCCGTCGACCAGGAAAACCACTTCTACACCAAAGCCCTTAACGACGCCCGCTTCGTGATCGGCTCCTATTCTCAGGACATGAATATTCAGCCTGGCAGCGAAGGTGTTTTCAACGCCCAAATGTTCGTCGGTCCCAAGATTCAGCCCGCCATGGAAGCCTTGGCTCCCGGCCTGGAATTGACCGTCGATTACAGCTGGCTGACCATCATCGCCAAACCGATTTACTGGCTGCTGAATGAAATCTACGGCTTCATCGGCAACTGGGGCGTCGCCATCCTGGGCGTCACCTTCTTCATCAAAGCCCTGTTCTTCAAGTTATCGAAAGCCAGTTTCCAATCCATGGCCAAGATGCGCAAGATACAGCCCAAGCTGAAAGAATTACAAGAACGTTATACCGACGACAGGCAGAAGTTCAACACCGAAATGATGGCGATGTACAAAAAGGAAAAGGTAAACCCGCTCGGCGGCTGCCTGCCCATGCTGGTACAGATTCCGGTATTCATTTCTCTGTATTGGGTGCTGATCGAAACCGTGGAATTGCGCCAGGCCGATTTTGCCTTGTGGATACAAGATTTGTCGGCACAGGATCCGTTTTACCTCTTGCCTATCATTTATGGCATCACGATGAAGATTCAACAAGGCCTTAACCCGGCACCGGTCGATCCGTTGCAAGCCCAGGTCATGAAAATGTTCCCCATCGTGTTCACGGTATTCTTCCTGTTCTTCCCGTCCGGCTTGGTGCTGTACTGGATATGCAACAACAGCTTGTCCATCATCCAACAATGGTACATCACCAAGCACGTGTTGGCGGAAGACGAGCGCCACCATCACTAAGCCGTTATGGATACAGGCGACACGATAGCCGCCATCGCCACGCCGCCGGGTAACGGCGGCGTCGGCATCATCCGCATCTCGGGACCTGCCGTTCCGGACATCGCCCAACAAATCGCCGGCAAACTTCCCAAACCCCGCCACGCCAGCTTTTGCCATTTCATAGACGCTGACGGCGACATCATCGATTCAGGCATCGCCCTTTATTTTCCCGGCCCCGCGTCGTTTACCGGCGAAGATACCCTGGAGTTGCAAGGCCACGGCGGCAGCGTCGTACTGGACATGCTGCTGCGCAGAGTGTTGAGTTTGGGCGCTCGCCCGGCCAATCCCGGCGAATTCAGCCAACGGGCTTTTTTGAACAACAAGATCGACCTAGCCCAGGCCGAAGCGATAGCAGACCTGATCACCAGCGGCACCGAGCAAGCCGTACGCTCTGCCCAGCAATCGATGCAGGGCGTATTTTCCGAGCAAATCAACGAACTGGTCGACGAACTGATAGAGCTCAGGGTTTACATCGAAGCCGCCATAGACTTCACCGACGAAGAAATCGACTTTCTGACCGACGGCATGGTCGCCGCCAAAATCCAACAACTGCTGGACAAAGTAAACCGGATACGCGCCACCGCGGAACAAGGCCGGCTACTGCACGACGGCATGACCGTCGTGTTGGCCGGCAAACCCAATGCCGGCAAATCCAGCTTACTGAATGCCTTGGCCGGTTTCGACGCGGCGATTGTGACCGACATCGCCGGCACCACCCGCGACGTGCTGCGCGAGCGCATCCAAATCGACGGCATGCCGCTACACATCATAGACACGGCCGGCTTGCGTGACAGCGACAACGTCGTCGAACAGGAAGGCATGCGCCGCGCCAGACTCGAAATCGAAAAAGCAGACAAGGTCTTGCTGTTGCTGGACAGCACGGAGCGAGACGCGGCATTGCCTGAGAATTTACCGAGCGGCATCGCCGCGACGCTGATTTTCAACAAAATCGATCTAACCGGCCAGCCGCCGCATATCGCCGAGCGCGAACACGGCACCGAGATTTATTTGTCGGCAAAATCCGGCGCCGGCCTGGATTTGTTGAAACAGCACTTGAAAGCCAGCGTCGGCTTCGGCGAGACCAGCGACAACGTCTTCATCGCCCGCCGCCGGCATTTGCTGGCCCTGGACCGCGCCTTACAGGCACTGACCAATGCCGACAATCAAATGAACCACCAGGCGCCGGAACTCGTCGCCGAAGACCTAAGACAAGCCCAAAACCATTTATCCGAAATCACCGGCGAATTCACCTCGGACGACCTGCTGGGCGAAATATTCGGCAGCTTCTGTATCGGAAAGTAAAGCAGTAAAACAAGCGAAAACAACGAAAAACAAATCCATTAAAAACAATCTGATAGGTTGTTTTTCTGTTTTTTATTTCTGTTTATTTCCATATATTTCTATATTTTTACACTTATATTACACTTTCGCTCTCTACGAGTGTAAGCAAGTGTAAAAGGGTACGATTCAAACTAAGGCGCAATAAAAAATGAAACGCTGCGCGAAACCGGTTTAAAGTCGGCTCTCGGCCCGACAGCCGAGTTTCTTTCTTTTGCGAGGCCTCGGCAACTGCTCCATGCATTGCTCTATCTCCTGCATCCCTGCAGTCGAAAAGAAAGAAACCAATGAAAAGGCCGCCCCAATACCGCCTGATTCCTGCACTTTTACGAAAACCATCCATGGTTTTCGCCCTGCGGGCCAGCCTATCGGCTCTTCAAATTTGCTCCAGGCAAATTTGTCGCTTTTGTCGAGGGTTTCCCGAAGGGGCATCCCTGCCGCGCCCCTGTCGGGCTGTTCTCGACAAAAGCGGCTACGCTCGGCGGTATAAGGGGAGAACACCCTGCCTTCTGCTGTTTTTTGCTTCGCGTTTTTACGAAACATCTGGCTCCCCAAGTAATTTTCGCCTCAGTTTGAATCGCCCCCCTCCTGCGTTACGCACCTAGATACCGTTACCGTTTGTGTTAGCATAATTTGCTAATACGGCACTTTCGACACCCCGGCTTTAAGAACGTCAACATGTAAACTTCAGTTAACCCATCGAACTATTATGTCTTCTGAATCCCATTCATCGAAACAGTCTCCCAACGACGTCCCATCCGAACTCGACGTAGCCCTAAGGGCGGGCATTAAACAAACCGCACGGAAAACCCTACTCGGAAGACTATTAAACGGCTTCGACCTGCAAGATATTTTTAGCGCCGAACATCACACGCCGGACTTCATCGAAACCCGTTCCGAATACATCGCGACCCGAGTCCGTTTTATGGCGTTTTTTTATGCCATCGCAGTACCTTTATGGACGCCCATAGACTATTTTTTGCTAAGCCATGAACATTTCCGCCTCATCGTCTGGCCTAAGCTGATACTGACTCTGGTCTTGCTGCCGCTTGGCCAACAAGCCGTGCGAGGCCTCAGCTGCAAGCATTTACACATCGTTTTTATGCTGACGGTTCTAACGGCCTGCCTATTTCATTTCGCCTCGATGCTGATACTGAACAGCGGTACGCCCGAGCCGATATTGGCGGGTTACAACTACATGCCTTTCATGGTCGTATCGATGCTAGGCGTGTTTCCGCTAACCATCAATTGGAGCTTGACGCTGATTTCCCTGATACTTTGTTGTTATCTAAGCCTACAAGCGGTTTTGGGGCGCTTGATCGGCATGGATACCGTCAACACGCTATGGACGTTTTGTATACTCGCCGGCATCGCCTTATGGGTTCAGTCCAGCCAATTGCTGGTTTTACTGAAGCTATACCGCGAATCCAGCCGCGACCCGCTAACCGGCATTATCAACCGGCGCATCATGATGAAATGCCTTGCATCCAAAATAAAACATGCCAACGAAGGCGGTTCCCCGTTTTGCATCCTGCTGTTCGACCTGGACCGCTTCAAACGCATCAACGACAATTACGGCCACCTTGTGGGGGACAAAGTTCTGAAAGCCGCAGCAGAAGTCTTGCAGCAAGGTTTACGCGAGCAAGACGTCGTCGCCCGCTTCGGCGGCGAAGAATT
This sequence comes from Methylomonas sp., assembly GCA_028688235.1. Classification (GTDB taxonomy): domain Bacteria; phylum Pseudomonadota; class Gammaproteobacteria; order Methylococcales; family Methylomonadaceae; genus Methylomonas. The sequence continues at coordinate 2,069 of JAQTYP010000137.1, read as the reverse complement.
TCTCGCCGTTCTGCCGCAATGCCGCTATCCAGATGCCATCGCCCTTGCCGAAGGTATGAGAGGCGATCTTAACCGGACGACGGTTCTGACTGCCGATGGCGAAGAAATTCGGCTTAGCACCAGTATCGGCATCACCGAATACGAAATCGGCGAAGAGATTTCGACCACTTTAAACCGTGCGGACGAAGCCCTGTACCAAGCCAAAGAAACCGGCAGAAACCGGGCGGTGCACCGCCAAAGCGAACATTTTTCCCGGCTATGACCGAAGAGGATGCGCGGCGACATACCGCTCCGCAATCTGCGAATAACATTGGCGGTATGGATAAAAGATCGGTTCCGGTCTTCGAAGACGAAGCCGCAATCGCCGAAACCATTTGCTACGCGCCGATGACGGGGTTTCGAGACCCATTGGCGCTCGACCGGCCGTGAAAGCATTTCTTGCGCGTTATCGGTAAAACCGCAGTTGATCCTTTTAGACATAGGCTTGCCGGACGGCAACGGCTTCGAAGTCTTTCGCGAATTGCAAACGCACCTAGCCGCGCCGCCGGCGGTGATTTTTTGGCTCTTCCGTATTTCGCGGAGTAGCCCCTGGGAATTATGCGCCCGAGTCCGCGCAGTAACGTCGTGATTCATGAAATTCCCCATGAATATGACGCTTCGAACGGAAACATCCTTTGAAAATTGGGCTACCAACTTAAGCCGGGACAGTCAGAGGTTAAGCCTTCCTCTGTGTCCCGTTTTAAACGAGAAGCCGAAAATTGCAACCATTTTTAAGCTTGATTTTATGTTGACCCTATAAGCTTGTCCAACCACCCCGATGGTAGGCGCGACTACTGTCTACACGCACGGAGCACGACGTAAACAAGATGGTCTCCGGTGGTGGTTGCACGAGGCTTCTATTCATTGGTCAGACGGAACAACATTATGTTAAGCAAAAAGCGATTATTCCCGGCGCTGTTTCTGACGGCTATTGCTCAAGGAGCAATAGCGGCGGATCAGGCCGAAACAGAGAACAATAACAAGGCGGAATCAGCCAAATCCGAAGAATTGCCCAGCGTGGAAGTCGAAGAAAGCGTCGAGAAGGCCGCGACCTTCTCCGGCTCCACCTCGGTGATCGACAAGAAAAACCTGGAACGCGACCAAGTGTTTACCGTCAACGAAGCGCTGCGCAAGGCGCCCGGCGTCTACGTCCGCGACGAGGAAGGTTTCGGTTTGCGGCCGAACATCGCCTTCCGCGGCCAGAACCCGTTCCGCTCCACCAAGGTGCTGTTCCTGGAAGACGGCATTCCGTTCAACTTCGCACCCTACGGCGACAACGACATTTACTACCATCCGCCGATCGAACGCTACGACGGTATCGAAATCTACAAAGGTGCCGATTTGACGCAGTTTGGCCCGCAAACCATCAATGGTGCGGTCAATTACCTGACGCCTAAAGTGCCCGAAACGCCAGGCGGTTTCGTCAGTTTTACCGGCGGGAATCGGGATTATCTCAACGGCCACGCCCGCTATGGCGGCATGGCCAAAAATATCCAAGGCCTGGATGCGGTGGGCGGAGTCGTCGATTACATTCACAAGGAAGGCATGGAAGCCCGCGACAATACCTTCGCCGTGGTTGACGATGCCAATTTGAAGAGCATCATCGATTTCGATGCTCGCAACCGCTTGACTTTGCGCGGCGACTTCTATCACCAGGACGAGCAAGGGGCGGCTTTCGGCTTGACCGACGCCGAATATCGCAAACTGGGCGCTCGCTACAATCCGGACAAGAATGCCAGTTTTATCAACGACCGCTGGTCGACGTCGGCCACTTACGAGCATAGTTTCAATAACGATGTGACGTTGGAAACCAGTTTTTACTGGTCGTCCTACGAACGTAACTGGTGGCGGCAGCAGAATGAGTTTCCGACCGAGAATCAATGCGTAAGCCGGGGTATTGCCACTTATGTGCAAGACCGGCAAAACGGCATACCGGTCGATATGGATTTATGTAATTACAACTCCGGCCGTTTGCGTACCTACGAAACCTGGGGCGTTGCACCGACCTTGCATGCCAAACACGACTTGTT
>JAQTYP010000136.1 GCA_028688235.1 Methylomonas sp. | reverse complement strand
TCCTCTAAGATATGGCACGGCAAGGTGTTGCTGATGTTGTGGTGGTCGACAGAGTGGTCGATACGTCCGTCCGAATCGCAGGTCAAGTCCTGCAGCACGGCGCGCCTGTCGGGCTGTTGTTCCAGGCGGTGTATCGGCATGATAGGGAAAATCTGCTCTATTCCCCAGATATCCGGCATGGATTGGAACAGCGAAAAATTGCAAAATACTTTGTCGGCCAGTTTTTCGTTCAATTCCTGCAGGATTTCGCGGTGATGATGGTTATTCAGGTTCAACTGATTTTGAATCTGCTGGCACAGGCCGACATAATGTTTTTCGGCTTCGGCTAGCTCGACCAGCGACAAATCGCCTTGTACGAAACGGGTGCGCGCTTCGGCCATGTCGAACTGGGCATTGTGATAAGCCTCGCTGATATTGCTGAACACTGCCACGCCGTTATCTTCACCTTGCAAGAGCTCTACTTCCGTGACATTGGTAATCAATAAAGCGTGATGGGCGGTAATCGCGCGGCCGGACTCGGTGATGATGTTGGGTTGCGGCAAATCCTCATCACGGCTGACTTCGACAAAAGCCCGCACGATATTCTCGGCATACTCTTTCAAACTGTAATTGATCGAGCATTCGCGCCGCGAGCCGCTGCCGTCGTAATCGACGCCGAGCCCGCCACCGGCATCGACGGTGGTGATATTGGCGCCAAGATGATGCAATTGCAGATAAAATTGGCCGGCTTCTTTCAGGGCTAGCTTGATGTCATGGATATTGGCGATCTGAGAGCCCATGTGAAAATGCATCAGCTGCAAACAATCCAGCATGGCGTGTTGCTTCAATCGCTCGATCAGTTGCAATACTTCGCTGGCATGCAAACCGAATTTGGATTTTTCGCCGCCGCTGTTTTGCCACTTGCCGGCGCTAATCGTCGACAAGCGTACGCGCAGGCCTATCAAGGGTTTGACCTTTAGCTTGGCAGCTTCTTGGATGATCAATTCCAGTTCTGAGGGTTTTTCGATGACGATGAATACCGAGAGTCCCATGACTTGGCCCATCAGTGCCATGCGGATATAGAGTCGGTCTTTGTAGCCATTGCAGACGATAGTGCTGCCGCGCTTGGCCAAGCCTAATATTGCTAACAGTTCAGGCTTACTACCGGCTTCCAGGCCGATGTTTTCGGCGGAAACGATGCTTTCCACCACGTTGCCTTGTTGATTGACTTTGATCGGGTAAACCGGCGTGTAGTGGCCGTCGTAATCGTACTTTTGGCGGGCATGATCGAAGGCATGCTGCAACTGGCGGATTCGGTCACGCAAGATGTCGGTAAAGCGGACCAATATCGGGAAATGCAGGCCCTTCTGCTGCAAGTTTTGAGCGATTTCGTATAAATCGATCTCGGTTGCGCAATCCAGTCTCGGTTTTACGCAAACATGACCTTGGGCGTTAATTGAAAAATAGCCGTTCCCCCATTGCCGTATCGCATAGAGTTGTTCGGACTGTTCGATAGACCAAGGTTGTGTTGGCACGTAGCGTCTCCGTACTGTCATAAAGAACGGTGAATTCTAAAGTATAATGCGGCGACTTTTATGAATTTTTGAGGACAACATCCCATGCTGGACGATCAATGGTTTAGCGAAGCACAAGCTTCCAGCGGCACCGCCTTTTCGTTAAAAATCACGCGCAAGCTCCACGAAGAGCAATCCGAGTTTCAGTTCTTGGAAATCTACGAGACCGAACAATTCGGCAATCTGATGGTGATCGACGGCTGCACGATGGTGTCTACCCGCGACAATTTCTTTTACCACGAGATGATGAGTCATCCGGTGCTGTTCACCCATCCCAATCCGAAACGAGTCTGGATCATAGGTGGCGGCGACTGCGGCACCTTGCGGGAAGTCTTGAAACATCCCGGAGTCGAGCAAGCCGTGCAAATCGACATAGACGAGCGCGTAACCCGTCTGGCAGAGATTTATTTTCCAGAATTATGCGAATCCAATAACGATCCGCGAGCCGATCTGAAATTCATAGACGGTATCAAGTGGGTCAAGGATGCCGAGCCGGGTAGCGTGGATATCATCATCGTCGACAGCACCGATCCGGTCGGCCCCGCCGAAGGCTTGTTCTGTGCCGATTTTTATAAGGATTGCTATAAGGCTCTGAGCGAAAACGGCATCGTGATTCAACAAAGCGAATCGGCCTTGTTGCATATGAAGATATTGAAAGAAATGCGCGAAGAAATGCAGGCCGGTGGATTTAGGCATCTGCAAACCCTGTTCTTCCCGCAATGTATCTATCCTTCAGGTTGGTGGAGTGCGACGATGGCCGGCAAAGGCGATTTTTCCGGTTTTCGCGAACAGGATGCTGCAAATAAGGCTTTCGATACCGTTTATTACAATAGCGACATTCATAAAGCCAGTTTGGCTAAACCTGAATTTTTCAAGAAAGCGTTTGCATAACCCGGAACGCGAGCCTCCAAGCCTGACAGAGATGACACTTTTGTCAGCTCTGTCAGGGCTTGACAGTCACCAATAACGGCCGCCCAAAGCCGTCCTGGCCGTGCGCCTGTTCAAAAGCGTTCTTTCCCCATGGCGTTTATCAGCCAGATTGATGAATCGCATCTCAAATTACCCGATCCTAATGCCTGAAAAAACAGTTGGTTATATTGTTTTAATGTCAAATCGAGCGAAGAGCTTGCATTTTTCGAAAATTTTCCCGGATTGCGTGAATTATTTGGCACGCTAATCGCTTAACCATACATGCGGCTTCTGTCTGAAATGCCGGCGCACATGAGCCGGCGGATAAATTGCGAAGCCCTTCATAAAAACGACAAATTTAGGTGAGGCCAATGATTAGAATTAAAGCTTTTAATGTTTTATTAACGTTAGCTGCTTTTGGGGCATTGTTTTTTTTCTTGCCGGCCGATAAAGATATTTCAGGCGTTACAGTCGAAAATATAGAAACATCATAGACATACCAAGGTATTACCCAAAAAGCACGGCAAAAGCAACCTGTTCGTGGGCTCTTCTTGCATAACGCCTGATTACCCCCTGTAGGCGGCGGAATTTTTGTTCGACATCTGCCCCGAATCACCACACGGCCAGCTACGTTTTCCACAGCATGTTATCTCAATACCAATAGCCACCGATGCGCCATCGCGGCGGACCCAGAACGGCCCTGGCGATGGTGCCCGGAGGTAAATCGGAGGCCATTGGCGATTTCACATAGGCGAAACTCCGCGCATATTCCTGTAAACGTTCGATGCGTTCTTCAGTCGATGGATGGCTCCGCAGCCATGAAGGCTGCGGATTTCCCCAGCCCGGCAATAAAATTTCCACCCAAGAGCGGCTACCTCGTTTTATTCTTGCCAGCGCATAAGCCAAGGCCAATGGATCGCCCGTCAACATGGCCGATTTTTGATCGGCGTCATATTCGCGTATCCTGGATAATCCGAGCTGAGCCAATACGGATAATTGCGGCGAAAACAACAATAGCAACATCGAAAGTAGATTGATGTGGATGTCGTAGCTCTCGATAAACAATACCGGCAACGACAACAACAGCATGAATTGTCCGGCCATGGAAAACAGATTGGTCAATCGGCTGATGTAATCGGCCAATCCCATGACGCGTAAATCGTCATGAGCTATATGAGCAATTTCATGGCCTAAAACCCCGCTGAGTTCGCGCAAAGTCAGTTGGGTCAGCAGACCATCGGTCAATGCGATAGCGGCATGTTGGCGGTGACCCACAGCAAAGGCGTTGATCATCGAACTCGGAATGTAATACAACAACGGTATGGCCGGTAACTGTGCGCGTTCGGCCAGCGTCTTCGTGATAAACCATAGCTCGGGAGCTTCGTAGGGAGAGATAGGGCGGGCTCGGTAAAGACGTAAGGTAATGCGCCATGTGGCGGCCGGCTCGATCGATAGCACCAACAAGGCTCCGACGAAGGCCAGCCAGAGCCCCATAACGCCCAGCAACATCCTGCCGACCAAGCTGCTAATGCCCAGCATCAGCATGATCAGTAATACCGATTGTATGCGGTTACGCCATTGATGAGGATGCCACGGAAGCGGTCCGGACATGGCTAGTTTTTCGTGAAATAACGCAATTGACGCCGCAAACTATCCAATTCTTCCTGCATGTCGGCCACTAGGGCTGCTAGTTCAGGCAAGGCTTCGAAATTGCGTTCTATCGTCACCATGCGTCTGGCGCGAGTCAACTCCAGTGCCGAAAAATACCAGTCACCGCTTTCCAGTTTTGCCGCCGATAATAAGCCGTCCTCGATATGTCGCAATACCCAGTCGGGCTCGACAGCACACAAAGCGGCGACTTGTTCCAGCGTCAGATAGGTTTCTTCAACCATTGCCGTAATCATTAGCTCTGTACCGTGCATGGGCTATCTCCTAGAAGGGGAGCGGGGGTCGAACGCCAATTCCTTTGCCATGGTTCTGTATAACTGTTTGGCCTTTTCGCTATCGGCAGGCGGCAAGACCACCTGTATATCCAGTATCAAATCGCCCGGCGGGTTGGCGGGAATGCCTTTTCCCACCAGGCGTAATTGCCGGCCGCTTTGCGTGCCTTCCGGTATCCGTACTTTCAGGCTGGCGTCTATGAGGTCGATAGTGATCATGGCGCCCAATACGGCTTCCCAAGGTGTAACGGGCAGACTCAAACGCAGATTACGGCCATCGATCTTGAAGCGAGGATGGGGATTAAAACAAACCTCCAGCAATAAATCGCCTGCTTGCCCGCTACCCATGCCGGAAGCCCCCTGACCGGTCAGACGAATGATCTGGCCTTCATAAACGCCCTTGGGAATCCTGACATTCAATAATCTGTTATCGAGTTGAAGCCGGCCTTGCGCATCGGTTCGCGGTACCCGTAAGGCAATTTGGCGGGATGCGCCGCTAAAGCTGTCTTCGAGATCCAGCATGACTTTGGCGTGATGATCTTCGCCGCGGGCATTGAACCTGTCGCGAGTGTAAAAACCGCCCGCTCCGGATTGGCCGCGCATATTCCCGAACAATTCGGCGAAAAAATCGCTGAATTCGGCCGCCTCACCGGGATTGAAACCGCGGCCTGAAAATTCGAAGCCGGCGTCCCAGTTAGGCGGCGGCCTGAATTCCTGCCCGGGCCGGTAACTCTGGCCCAGTTGGTCGTAAGCGGCGCGTTTTTCGGTGTCCGACAGCACGGTATAGGCCTCGTTGATTTCCTTCATCCTAGCTTCCGCATTAGGTTCTTTGGAAACGTCAGGATGATATTTGCGGGCCAGCTTGCGGAAAGCTTTTTTGATTTCGTCTAACGAAGCATCGCGCTTGACGCCCAGCGTCTGGTAATAATCCTTGTACTGCAATGATCCCCCTTGCGCTGGCTGTCGCGGTTTGTAGAGTCGGCTAGTGCATAAAAATAGAATATCCTGCCGTTTTTTGTCGAATCCGCACGAGAATAATCATGCCCTTGATTCATTGTCATTTTAAACCCGTCTGGTGGTTGAACAATCCCCATTTGCAAACCCTGTATCCGGCTTTGTTACGCAAGCCTTTGCCGCTGAAGCGGCGGCGAGAACGTCTATACACGCCGGACGGCGATTTTATCGACCTGGATTGGTGCGAATCGGACTCGAAAGTCATCGCCATCTTGTTGCACGGCTTATCCGGCAGTTCGAACTCCGGTTATATCCTGGGCCTGCAACAAGCTTTAGCTTGGCAAGGTTTTACCAGCGTGGCGATGAATTTCCGCGGATGCAGCGGCGAGCCCAATCGTTTGGCGCGTAGCTATCATTCAGGCGAAACCGAGGACATAAATTTCGTTTATCAAACCGTACGCAAGCGTCATCCTGAATCCGCATTGGCCGCTGTCGGATTTTCCATAGGCGGCAATGTACTATTGAAATGGCTGGGGGAACAAGGTGGCAACTTGTCTTTGTTTGCAGCCGCGGCGATTTGCGTGCCGTTGCTGCTGGCCCCTTGTGCAAGCAAGCTGGATCGCGGATTCTCCAGAATTTACCGACGACAGTTGTTAAAGGAACTCAAACACTATATCGACTATAAAAAGCACTATTTAGATCGCATAGGCCTTGACGAAGAAGCGGAAAAATTGCGGCAATTGGGCGATCTGTCAGCCATTCGTTCTTTTTGGCAATACGATGACAGAGTCGTCGCGCCACTGCATGGTTTCAAGGATGTGCATGATTATTACGAGCGCTCCAGTTCCCGTCAGTATTTGCCGGGGATCAAGGTGCCGACTTTGTTGATACACGCCAAAGACGATCCTTTTATGACGAGTGTTGTATTACCCGACGCCAGCGAACTCACCCCAGAGGTGACGCTCGAGATCTATAGCGGTGGCGGTCATGTCGGATTCGTCGGCGAATATCCTTCGGCCGGATTAGATTACTGGCTGGACAAGCGTATATCCGCATTTCTATTGAACTGCAAGAGCTAAGTCAATAGCGCTATTCCCTATCGAAGATTGTCGTAAAAGTCAAAACAGAATCCATTTGGGAGAGGGCATATAAATCAAGTTATTACCTTGTTTATTCCCCCTCGCTCCAACCTCTTCTCGACACCTGTCAATCGCGCCACCGAACCAGCTTTCCGATTTTGAAAAGTTACTTCATGCACGTTCCTTAATGACAGTGTCGCAAGGGCTTCGGCTAAAATGACAGCGATGTCCCACTCATGACTTGATAGCAATGCATTCCGACAAACTTCGCCTACATTTGCTCGGCGAGCCGCGTTTCTCGCCGTTGGCACCGCCTGCTTACCGCAAGGCGCGGGCTTTACTGTTTTTTCTGGTGATCGAAAACCGTCCGCAAACACGCGATTTTCTGGCGGCGCGTTTCTGGCCGGCACTGGGCGGCGAACCGGCCCGAGCCAAATTGCGGCGCATGGTGTATCACATCAACCATTCGCTCGATTTGAACGGAGTGTCGCCGTTGCTGGCGGAGCGACAACAGGTCGGTTTACATGCCCAATATCCACTGCAAATCGATTGGCTCGAGCTGCGCCAGCTGCTTAAACAACCGGCCAATCGCCACAATCTGCATTGCGCCGAACAATGGTTCGGCGGCGAATTGCTGAGCGGTTACGACGAGGAATTTCAACTTTTGGAAGATTGGTTGGCTCACCAGCGTCAGCTCTGCCGGGAACAGGCGTTGGCGGTTTTCAAACATTTGGCAGCCGGTTTGCAGCGCGGAGGCGATTGGATAGGGGCCGAGCAAGCTTGGCAACGTTGCGCGGAATTGTCGCCCTGGGATGCCGACATCCGCCGGCAACTGATGCAATTGCAATTATTGGACGGCCGGCGGGCGGAAGCGGCTATCGGTTTGGACTATTACCAAAAGCGTTTGCGTGACGATCTGGGCGTGGAACTGGACGGCGCTGGCAAGCAGGATTTTCTTGCTTTATTGGACAATGGTCGTTCGGACAGCGGCGAGCAGGACCGCTTACACGCCGAAGCGGCAACGGCGATGTGTGAACATTTCCCGGAAAGCGTCCGTCAGCGCCCGGAAATGCTGGCTTGGCATCTAACCCGTTCCGGGCAGCATCAAACTGCAGCCCGGGTCTGGCTGGACGCCGCGCGCCGCTCCGCCGAGCGCTGGGAAATTGCCTTGGTGCAGCGTTATTGCCAAGAAGCGCGGCAAAATTTTCTGTCCGCCGGCACTGAAGAAATGTTATGGCAAGGCGAAGTGGAGCGGCTGGAACAGTTGGCGGCGACCTTTGCCCAGCCAGCGGCCGAATCCCACCCTGCACCGCCAGACAAGGACGGTTTTTTGCAACGCTTTATCGCCTGGGCTGGCGCGGATGCTTTTCAGGGGCAAGTGGCCTCGCTGCCGTTGGCACGGGAGCTGGTGGATTTTTGCCTAAATCATGAACACGAGGACTGGCAATTGCACCGCGCCTATTGGTTATTGGGCCACAGCGCGTTTTTCGCCGGCGAATTTACCGAATCGCTGGCCGCGCTGAACCGTATTCCAATCCGGCCGTTCGATCCGCCAGATCCGGTGCAATCCTTGGGCGGATCGCAAATTGCCGCCATTACCTTGGGACAGTCGGCCTGGAGCCTGCATTTTTTGGGGGAAGACCACGCCGCCGACAATCATGCCGCCATGGCCCTGGCACTGGCTCAAGCCGGCAATGATGCGCCGACTTTGAGCTTGGCGTGGTTTTTCAGCGCCAACTTGCGCCGCTGGCAACGAAATTGGTCGCAACTGTTGCCGGAAGCGGAGGCCATGCTTGCCGCTGCCCAGCAGCCAACTTTGCATGCCAT
>JAQTYP010000135.1 GCA_028688235.1 Methylomonas sp. | reverse complement strand
ATCATCGAAGACGATCCCGACATCGCCCATTTAATCAAACGCATCTTGCAGGATGCGGGCTTTGGCAGCGAGATTGCCTACGACACGATACAGGCCCGGCAACTATTAAAATATAAGCAATATCATGCGATCACCCTGGACATCATATTGCCGGGCCAATCGGGTCTGGATTTTCTGAAAGAGCTACAGAGCAACGGCGAAGAAGTGCCGGTGGTCATCATCTCCGTCAACGACGACAAAAAATATTCCGATGGCGACAACATCAGCCGCGGCGTCGTCGAATGGTTGCAGAAACCGATAGACAGCCGTAAATTGATCGAGGCTATTCAAGGCATCAACGCTTCCTCGGAGCGTTCGGATCGCCCGCTTATCTTACAAGTGGAAGATGAGCCGGATGTTCGAAAAATTGTCGAGCTGATTCTGACCGACACGGCCGATGTCGTTGCCGTCGCCTCACTGCAAGAAGCTCGTCAACAACTGATTCGACAGCATTTCGATCTCGTGTTGCTCGATGTCGGATTACCGGATGGTAGCGGCTTGACACTGCTACCGGAAATCAAGCAACGCCATCCCTCCACCGCCGTGGTGATTTTTTCGGCGCAAGATGTCGGACAGGACGTCGCCAGTCAGGTCAGCGCCGCCCTGGTAAAATCCGCCACCAGCAACATCAAACTGATACAAACCATCAAAACGGCGATTAAATAATGTCGAAAAGAAGTCAGGCGCGATTTCCTTGCGTGGGCATAGACCTCATGTTTTCGCCCTTGCAGGACGATTACATCGAAGGCATGGGGGCAAAAATTTATCAAGCCGTTTGCCATGACATGAGTTTTTCCGGTTTATCCTTCGACGTCGTAAAATCCATGGAAATCGGCGAACATATCTTGATCATCGTGGAAAATCAGTTTCAACCCAGCGAGCGTCTGCACGGCGAGATCCGTTGGTGCCAAACCATCTCCTCCGGCGTGCATAGGATAGGGGTCAAAATCCTGCTGGAAGAATCGCTCGAGCAAGCCGCAGGCGGTAACCCGCCTTTGCAGGATATTGCAGCTCATCCCATGGCCGTTCCTAGCGGCGCCGAACTGCGTTGCCCGGCTTGCCAGCAACAAGCGGTATTCGAACTGGTCGATAACCAACAAGGCCATTGGACCCGCGGTATTTTACCCTTGTACACCTGTTCGGCCTGCCACACCACGCGTACGATACCCAACATCCTGGAATTCAACCGCCGCTATTATCTGAACGAATTGAAAAGCCAGCGACTAACCTTCGGCAACACACGCATCAAAACCGCGCACCCGAATCGACCGCGCAAACTCGACAAGATACTCTATGTCGAGGACGATACCGATATCCAAACGGTTGCGAAGATGGCCATGGAAATGGTCGGGGGGTTTACGTTGGAAGTCTGCGATGACGGCTATCAGGCGCTGGAAAGAGCCCAGGCCTTTCAACCCGACTTGTTCCTGTTGGACATGATGATGCCCGGCATGACCGGCATTCAAACCCTGGAACAACTGCGCCGGCTACCGGGATTGGAACATACGCCGACCATCTTCATGACCGCAAAGGTTCAAAACCACGAAATCGAAGATTACAAACGTCAAGGTGTATTAGGCGTGATTCCAAAACCCTTCGACCCTATGGCCCTTGCCAACGACATCAACGGCATATGGCAATCCCAATCGAAGTCCAACTAAGCCCCCCACAGGCGATCCATGCCCTCAGACTTAACCGAGCTCCGTAAGCAGCACGAAATTGTAGATAGAAGCTTTTAACGCATGCCGCCATGTCCGAACTGATTTCTTTCATTCAAAACCATATCGAGTTCGCGCCTTACCTGATCTTTGGCTTGTTATTGCTGGCCGGATTCAATATTCCGGTATCGGAAGACGGCATGTTGTTTATCGCCGCCCTGTTGGCCAGCCAGAATCCCGATTATTGGCCGCAGTTATACACTGCGGTCTATCTTGGCGCTTATTTTTCCGATCTCATCTGCTATGGCTTAGGGAGGGTGCTGGGGCCGAAACTACTGCATCTCAGGCTTTTTGCCGACATAGCCACGCCGCAAAGAATCGATACCATCCATAGCTATTACCAACGATACGGCATCGTTACGTTGCTCTTGGGGCGATTCATTCCTTTCGGCGTGCGCAACGGCTTGTTTTTGACCGCAGGACTGGCACAGATGAGGCTGGTCAAATTCGCTCTCTCCGATCTTGTCGCCTGCACCATTTCTTCGATAAGCTATTTTACGCTGTATTATCACTACGGCGAGGCGGTAGTCGAATCGGTCAAGAGCGCCAACATCGCAATATTCGTTGTAGCACTCGTATCGCTTGCTTATCTCTATTGGCGCAAAAAGTCCGACCATAAGACTGGTCAGAAATAATGACATATCGAACCGATGCGCTCTAATCGGCTTCTCGTTTAAAACGGGACACAGAGGGAGGCTTAACCTCTGACTGTCCCGGCTTAAGTCGGTAGCCCTCTAATCTATTTGCCGACCAATATTCGTCTGTTCTTTATCTGACTGCGCGGCTCGGTTATCATGTTCGGATGCTCAATCCCACGCCATCACCATCATGTTCAGAAATCTCTCTATTGCACTCCTGACCCTGCTTGCGGCCTCCAGCACCACCCGAGGCGATGAGCATACGCTCAAAACCTTCGCTACCGGCAGCTATCAGCAAATACTCAGTGAAAATATCGAAAAACCCTTCGTCCTCGCGATTTGGTCCATAGACTGCCCTTCGTGTTTGAAAGACATGGATGTACTTTATCAACTCCATCAGCGTCACCCGCAATTAACGATGATCATGCTGTCTACCGATGAACCCGGTGCCAGTGACCAAGTTAACACCATACTGACTCAACATAAACTTGATAATCTGCAGAACTGGATTTTCGGGAACGACGATGCCCAGAAACTGCGTTACGAAATCGATCCCGGTTGGTACGGCGAATTGCCGAGAACTTATTTCTTTTCGTCATCGCATCAGCGAAGCGGGAAAAGCGGTGCGTTGAAACTGGAAGAATTGGAGACCAGGATCGCCGACATCATCCCTTGATATCTGTTACCGCACCCGGCATTTATGTCGGGCCTATCCCGAAACCAACCTTCGACTCGCCTTTTCTGTCATTCGTGACATCCGCGCTGACAGTTTTGGCATACGTTCCAACCTAATCCTGCCAAAGCCTCTTCAAGATCATCCGCACGGCTTTATGTGATTGACGTCAAACTTTTACCAAAGCTGGCCTAGCTTATGCTTGATAGATATCAAGTAAAATCAACCAAAATGGTGGGCGTCATGGAAACCTTCACTGAAATCAATGACATGTATGTTGAACGTTTTGCATTTATCGAAACATTGAGTCGGGAATTCGTCGCCCGGACGGGATGCGGAGTCTATGTTTATCTCAATCCTTTAGATGTCGATCAACTGTTTAATAATTACATGAACCTCGGCATGCCAATCAGGGCCTTTGCAAGGCAATGCGTCAGAAACCTGTTGGGCTAGAAGTCATATGTTTGACTTTATCGGGTTAAAACCCTATGGCAACTGCCAAATTTGCCAAGGCGCAAGGGATTCGTCCCCTACCCTAGCCGTTTAGGACTAAAACGCCGATCTGCTTGTCGCTCATCTTAATTTGCCGGATTAACAAATCGCGATTGTATAAAAAACAAATGATGAGTATAATGGCTGAAGTGTTAGTGACTTACCGCTAATAACAATGATCTATGCCCAGGTAGCTCAGTCGGTAGAGCAGAGGACTGAAAATCCTCGTGTCGACAGTTCGATTCTGTCCTTGGGCACCATAATTGCCAGGTTTTCAAAGAGCCCCATTTATGGGGTTTTTTGTTTTTAGGGCTTTTACAGCCTATGGCTGAAGAATGTTTATGGAAGAGCCTGAGGCTCTTTTTTTTTGTGTTTAAAAAGGCAAAGCTTAAATGAAACAAGCTCCGGAGCATTTGGTAGAACTTATAGAACCCATTGTGGAAGGTCTTGGTTACGAATGCGTGGGTATAGAATACAACCCTCACCCACAGCACGGCATGTTGCGCGTTTACATCGACAGCGAAAACGGCATATTGCTGGATGATTGCACCAAAGTCAGCCATCAGCTAAGCGGCATGCTGGATGTGGAAGACCCTATTCAAGGCGAGTATCAACTGGAAATCTCTTCGCCCGGAGAGGATAGACCCTTTTTCAAGATTGACCAATTCGAACGGTTCATAGGCGGCACCGTAACGGTCAACTTGTTTAAACCCATAGATAAACGTAGAAAAATAACCGGTCTGATTCAGGCGGTCGACGGTGACGATGTAGTGTTGCAGGAAGGCGAACAAACAATCAAAGTTCCTTTTCAAGCAATGAGCAAGGCGCGATTAGTGCCGGAATATTTATTAAAAAAAGGAGGACGTAGTGGCAAATAAAGAAATTTTATTGGTAGCGGATGTTTTTGCTAACGAAAAAGAGATCGACAAGGAGATCATCTTTCAGGCCATCGAGTCCGCCTTAGAAGCCGCAACCGTCAAACGTTACGAAAACCCGATCAAAGCCCGCGTCTCCATCAACCGCCAATCCGGCGATTACAAGACCTATCGTCGCTGGCTGGTTGTGGAAGCCAACCCCGAAATCAACGGCGACGTCGAATTCCCCAGTTGGCAAGTCTTGCTGGAAGTAGCCCAAATCGACAATCCGGACATCAAAGTCGCCGATTACATCGAAGAAGAAATCGAATCCGTCGAATTCTGCCGCATCGCCGCGCAAACCGCCAAGCAGGTGATTATCCAAAAAGTGCGCGAAGCCGAGCGCCGCAAAATCGTCGAAGCCTATCAGGACCGTGTTGGCGAACTGATTACCGGCATCGTCAAGCGTATAGAAAAAGGCAATCTATATTTGGATCTCGGCGGCCACGTTGAGGCTTACATCGCCCGCGAAGACATGATCCCCAAGGAACCCGTCCGCATGGGTGACCGTGTTCGCGGCTATTTGAAAGCGGTTCGTTCCGAGCCCCGCGGTCCGCAATTGTTCGTCAGCCGCACGGCGCCGGAATTATTGATCGCCTTATTCAGACTGGAAGTACCCGAAGTCGGCGAAGGTTTGATTG
The DNA here is from genome assembly GCA_028688235.1 of Methylomonas sp. Classification (GTDB taxonomy): domain Bacteria; phylum Pseudomonadota; class Gammaproteobacteria; order Methylococcales; family Methylomonadaceae; genus Methylomonas. Next base: position 3,194 of record JAQTYP010000135.1, on the reverse strand, counting down.
ACATCATCGCGGCGGCTCGCGATCCGGGCTCCCGCGCCAAGATCGCCGTCAAAGCCAACGACCCCCGCCTGGATCCGGTTGGCGCCTGCGTCGGCATGCGCGGATCCCGCGTGCAAGCGATATCGAACGAACTAGCCGGCGAACGAGTGGATCTTATTCTTTGGAATCCTAATGAAGCCCAGTTCGTCATCAACGCCATGTCGCCGGCCGAGATTCAATCCATCGTCGTCGATGAGGACAAGCACAGCATGGATGTCGCCGTAACCACCGACAGCCTGTCTCAGGCCATAGGCCGCGGTGGTCAAAACGTGCGTTTGGCCTCTGAACTCACAGGGTGGGAACTGAATATCCAAGACGCCTCCAAAGTGGACAAGAATCTGGACGAATCGGCCTCCAAATCCAAACAGGAGTTTATGGAACTGCTCGATGTCGACGAAGAAATCGCAGACGTCCTGGTCGAAGTCGGCTTGAGCAACATTGAAGAAATTGCTTACATCCCAGTCGATGAAATGCTGGAAATCGAGGGCTTCGACGAAGAACTGGTCGAAGCGCTTCGCAGCCGGGCCAAAGACGCATTGCTGATCAAAGCCATCGCTTCGGAAGAAAAAATCGAAACCTCCGAACCTAGTTCCGAACTGTTAGCATTAGAAGGCATGGATGATAAATTGGCGCATGAAATGGCGGCCAAAGGCATTGTCACGCTGGACGATTTGGCCGAACAGGCTATCGATGACATTATTGAATACGCAGGGATGAATGAGGAACGGGCCGGTAAATTAATTATGAAAGCCCGCGAATCTTGGTTCGCTGAGGATAAGGGCTAATATAGGAGGATACTATGAGTGATAAAACAGTACAGGAATTGGCCGAAGTTGTCGGCATCCCTTTAGATCGCTTTCTGGAACAACTGAAAGAAGCCGGCTTAAGCGCCACAGAACCCGACGACATCATCAGCGAAGACGAAAAAGTCAAATTACTGGCACATTTACGCAAACGTCACGGTAAAACCGAAGCCGATCAGGAAGCCGCCGCGCCCAAGCGCATCACCTTGAAACGCAGCACCAAAACCGAACTGAGACAATCCAGCGCACCCGGCACCGGAACTAAAACCGTCAGCGTCGAAGTGCGTAAGCAAAAGACTTATATCAAACGCACCGAAGCCGTCATTAGCGACGAACAAAAAGAAGCGGAACGCGCCAGACAAGCCTTGGCCGCTCTGGAGGCACAAAAACGCCAACAAGCCGCCGAAGAAGAAAAACGCCGCCAGCACGAGCTCCAGTTAAAAGCCGAAGTGGAAGCCGCCGAACTTACCAGCAAGGCGGAACCGTCCGCAACTGAAGCCGCGATCGCCGAGGCAACCGTCCAAACCGAAAGCAAACCCGCCGAAGTCACTCCAATAGCGACTGAAGAAAAAAGCGTCGAAGCAAAACAACCCGCAAAGCCCGAACTGAGCGAAGAAGAACGGCTGGAACTGGAGAAAAAGCAACGCCTGGAAGCGGCCGTCGAAAGAAACGCCGAAAAAGTCCGCAAAGCCGCCGAAGCCAAACAGCAAACGCTGCACAAAAAGAAACAGGAATTCAAACCCAGCCGCGGGCCGGCGCCTGAAATCAGCCACGATAACGGCGACGCCAGCCGCCGCGGCGGCAAAGGTAAAAAAGGCAAGCCTCAACGCCGGGAAAAACCCGAGTTCGAAATAGAGCTTCAAACCGGCAAACACAAATTCGAAAAACCGGCCGCACCAAGCAAACTGGAAGTCAGGATTCCGGAAACCATCATCGTCTCCGACCTGGCCGCCAAAATGAACATCAAGGCCGCCGAAATCATCAAGCAATTGATGAAGTTGGGCATCATGACCACGATCAACCAGCCTATCGACCAAGAAACGGCGGTGATTCTGGTCGAAGAGTTGGGCCATACCGCAGTCATGCAAAGCGAGGACGATTTAGAGCAGGAAATGCTGGCTGAAGCGATCGGTGAAGCAGACGAGCGCAAATTGCTGGCTAGGGCCCCTATCGTCACGATCATGGGCCACGTCGACCACGGCAAGACCTCACTGCTCGATTACATCCGCAAAACCCGCGTCGCCGCTGGCGAAGCAGGCGGGATTACCCAGCACATCGGCGCTTACCAAGTCAAGACCGACCATGGTGCGGTGACTTTCCTGGATACCCCAGGCCACGCCGCGTTTACCGCGATGCGTGCCCGAGGCGCCGAAGTCACCGACATCGTTATCGTGGTAGTCGCCGCGGACGATGGCGTGATGCCGCAAACCAAGGAAGCTATCGAGCATGCGCGCGCCGCCAACGTGCCTATGATCGTCGCATTGAACAAGATCGACAAACCCGAAGCCAACCCTGACCGTGTGATGCAGGAACTGGCCACGCTGAACGTCGTGCCCGAAGAATGGGGCGGAGACGTGCAGTTCTTGAAGGTGTCCGCTAAAACCGGTGCCGGCATAGACGATTTGATTGAATCCTTGATCGTGTTGGCCGAAGTATTGGAACTGAAGGCCCCCAAAGAAGGCACCGCCTCCGGCGTCTGTATAGAGTCGCGTTTGGACAAGGGCCGAGGCGCCGTCGCCACGATATTGATACAAAAAGGCACCCTGAACAAAGGTGAATTCGTATTGTGCGGCCATGAATACGGCCGGATTCGGGCAATGTTCGACGAAAACGCTCACGCCATCAAATCCGGCGGCCCCAGCACGCCCGTGGAAATATTGGGTTTATCCGGAACGCCTGATGCCGGTGACGAGTTCCTGGTCGTACAAAACGAACGGGTTGCCCGCGATCTGGCGGCACACCGCGAAGACAGGAAGAAATCCAGCCGTCAGGCTGCGGCCGCGTCAAAACTGGACGACGTTTTCTCCAGAATGACCGCTGGCGAAACGGCCACGTTGAATGTCGTCATCAAAACCGACGTTCAAGGCAGTTTGGAAGCCCTGCGCGAATCGCTGGTCAGCTTGTCCACCGACGAAGTCCAGGTCATATGCGTCTATGGCGGCGTCGGCGGCATCAACGAGGGCGACGCCAATCTGGCATTGGCCTCCAGCGCGATCCTGATCGGTTTCAACGTCCGTGCCGATGCCGTGGCCCGTAAGCTGATCGAGGAAAAAGACATCGATCTGCATTACTACAGCATCATTTACGAGGCGATAGACGAAGTCAAACGTGCCATCAGCGGCATGCTGGCCC
>JAQTYP010000134.1 GCA_028688235.1 Methylomonas sp. | reverse complement strand
AAGGCTTTTTCCAGATCGGCGGCCGCCAGGGGTTGGCGGCATTTCAGCAACACCGCCTGATTCCAATGCTGCGGCTGGGCGATGCGTTGCTCGAAAAACCAATGCTGCACCGGACTCAACGGAATCGCCTCGTCAATAGCCCCTTCGTCCGGCGCTACAGTGGCCGGCGCCGGCTCGATCGCCGCGCCGGCCTGGGCCGCCAGTTCGGCTATGGTTTGATGCAAAAATAACTGGTTCGGCGCCAGCTTCATGCCGGCCCTATTGGCCTTGCTGATCAGTTGGATCGCCAAAATCGAATCGCCGCCCAATTGAAAGAAATTGTCGTGTATGCCGACGCTTTCCCGCTTCAACAACTCGGCCCAAATCGTCGCCAACACCCGCTCCGAGGGCGTGCTCGGCGCGGCGGCATCGCCGATCGCCGGCAATTCGTTGCGTTCCGGCAGCGGCAAGGCTTTCCTGTCGATCTTGCCGTTGACGTTCAACGGCATTTTCGCCAACACGGTGTAATACGCCGGCTGCATGTACTCCGGCAAACGCGCGGCCGCCCATTCGCGCAGTTGGACTATCAACGCCGTCTGTTCCAAGCAGGCTGACTCGCCGACCACCAGATAGGCGGCCAGACGTTTATGTTCGTCCTCTTCGTACACGGTAACCACGGTTTCGCTGACGTGCGAATGGCTGGTCAACACCGCCTCGATCTCGCCCAACTCTATCCTGAAGCCGCGAATCTTGACCTGGGTGTCGGCGCGGCCGATATATTCCATATCGCCGTTGGCCAACCGTTTCGCCAAATCACCTGAACGATACAGACGCTGGCCGGGAAACTGCGGCAAGGTGATAAAGCGTTCGGCGTTCAATTGCGGGCGGTTGAGATAGCCGCGCGCCACACCGTCGCCGCCGACGTAAATCTCGCCTTCCACCTCCACATCCACCGCTTGCTGGGCGTCGTCCAGCAAATGCAGTTCCAGATCGGGAATCGGTACGCCGATCAACTTGCTGTTGCCGTCGCGAATGTCCTGCAAGGTCACCGGACGGTAACTGGAATGCACCGTGGTTTCGGTAATTCCGTACATATTGACCAGGCGCGGCGCCGAATCGCCGTGGCGGAGCAGCCACGGTTCCAGCATCTTGAAATTCAGGGCTTCGCCGCCGAAAGTCACGCAGCGCAAGCTAATCGCATCGGCCGGGTGGTTTTGGTCGACGCGCACCAAGGGCGCGAATGCCGACGGGGTTTGATTCAAAAACGTCACGTGTTCATCGACCAGCAATTGGTAAAACTGCTCCGGCGTTCGCGTCGTCGCATGCGGCACCACGACCAGACGGCCGCCGTACATCAGCGCCCCCCACAGTTCCCACACCGACATATCGAAGGCGTAAGAGTGAAACAAGGCCCAAACGTCGTGGCGGTTGAAGCCGAACCAATGCTCGGTGGCACGGAACAAACGGACGACATTGTGCTGGGTGATTTGCACGCCCTTGGGCTGGCCGGTCGAGCCTGAGGTATACATCACGTAACACAAGGTTTGCGCCGGATCGCCGGGATAAGCGACTTCGGGATTGCGTTCGTCGCCGATGGCCGCCGCGTCGCCGTCCACATCGATCACATGTTCGACGGCGGAAAATTTGCCGGCCAAGCCGCTTTGCGTCAGCACGATGCGGGTTTCGGCATCCTGCAGGATGAAGGCCAGGCGTTCCGGCGGCGCGTTGATGTCCAGCGGCAAATAGGCACCGCCGGCCTTCAGGATCGCGACGATGGCCACCACCAGCTCCACACCGCGCTCCAGACACAAACCCACCACGGTTTCCGGCTCGACGCCCAGCGCTATCAGATGATGCGCCAGGCGGTTACCGCGCGCGTTCAACTCGGCATAACTGATAGCTTGCCCCTCGAACGTTAACGCCGTCGCCTGCGGATACTCCTCGACCCGGCGTTGAAATTCCCAATGTAATAAAGCCTGCTGCGCCATAACATTCCTTCAGTAAGTGCGATTGGTCATTGAATCGTTGCGGATCGCCGTTTATGCCGGCCGCTTGTCGTCGCTTGCGAAGCACCCGCCGCTGTGCCGCAACAACGCCGCCACGCTTTGCTCCGGCTGTAAACAGCCTTGTTGCAACACCGCCGTCAACAGCTCGGCGAAGCCGGCGATAGTCTCGGGCCGGTATAAATCGGTGTTGTAATTGAGAGCAATCTCCAAGGGGCCGTTGGCCAGATTGACGTACAGCAGCATATCGAACAGGCTGCCCGGCGTATCGATTTCCACCGGCGTGAAGCCGTATTCCTTGGCCAAACCGGCGATGACGCTGCGATCATCCATCGTCAACACCACGTCGAACAAGGGATTGCGGCTCAAACTGCGCGGCACCGACAGATCGGCGCACAAGGCGTCGAACGGGTAAGCCTGGTATTTGGAGGCTTCCAGCACCGTTTGTTTGACGGTGGCCAGCAGATCCACGAAGCGCATCTCCTGGCTAACCTGGCTACGCAGCGGCAAGGTATTGACGTAAAAACCGATTTGTTCGTGCAAATCGACGTGTTCGCGGCCGGCGAAAATACTGCCGACGACGACGTCGTGCTGGCCGGACAAGGCATGCAGCGCGACTTTCAACGCGGCGGTAATCCCCATGAACACGGTGACGCCTTGCCGGCGGCAAAAAGCGGTGAATTGCTCGCTCTGCTCCGGCGTCAACGCAAAGCGGTAAAACTCGCCCTGGTAGCGATTGAGCACGCCGCGTTCGTTGTCCAGCGGCAGATTCAACGGCTCCGCACCGGCCATCTTGTTTTGCCAGTATTCGCGGTGTTCGCTCCTATCGACGCTATCCTGCCATTGCGCGAAGTCCTTGTAATGCACCGGCAACGGCGGCAACGGATTGTCGCGATGGTCGCGGTAAGCCTGGTAAAGCGCGAACAAATCCTTGGCCAGTATCTCGATCGACAACAAATCGCCGATGATGTGGTGCAAGGTAATCAGCATCCAGTAGCCATCCGGCACAAGGATCAGTTTGATTCTGATCAACGGCGGCTGGCTCAAATCGAACGGGGTTTCGGCTTCTTCCTTGGCAAACGCCAGCACCGCCGACTCGTCGGCCAGAGTCATTTCTTCGAGCACGTCGGGGATGACGACCGCGATTTTTTGCCGCGGCAAGCCGTCCTGTTCGACGAAATACGTCCGCAACGATTCGTGGCGCATCAGCAAACTCTGCACGGCTTTAGCCATCGCTTCGACATCGAGATCGGCCGGCAATTTGACCGCCGACGGCAAGTTGTAAGCCACCAGCCCCGGCGCCAACTGTTCCAGCGTCCACAAGCGTTTTTGCGCATTGGACAAAGGATAGTCGGCCTGTTTTTCGACCGGCGGAATCGGCGCGGCCGACGACTGGCGTTGGGTATTGGCGTCGGCCTGCAACCAGCCGTCGGCGTACATGGCTTCGACGCAACACTTGACCGCTTCGGCGACATAGGCGATATCGTCGTCGCTGTGCGCGGTCGAGAAAAAGCAGTTACGGCCTTCCCAAATCAATACGCCTTGCTGCAACAAATGGATGTTCAGCAATTCGATGTCACCTTGCATCTGGAAGCGGAACAGCGAGCCGCAATACACCATGGTAATCGGCACTTGGCGGCTTAAAAACCAGGCATTCAGTTCCTCGCAAAAAGTCTTCGTGCGCAGGTTCAAACCCTCCTGCAAGGCCGGCCCCTGGCGTTTGATTTCCGTCAGTACCGCTTTGGCCGCCGCCATCGCCAAAGGATGCATATTGAAAGTCCCGGCGACGAAGACGATCTTTTGCGTCGGCAGGGAGTCGTCGCCGTATTGCCAATAACCGCCGTCGATGGCGCTCATGAAGCGCGCGGAACCCGCCACCGCGCCGATGGCCATGCCGCCGCCCAATATCTTGCCGTAGGTAGCCAAATCGGCCTGCACACCGTACCAGGCCTGAGCTCCGCCCGGGTGGAGGCGAAAGCCGGTAATCATTTCGTCGAAAATCAGCGCCGTGCCGCTGGCGACGGTCAGGCGGCGCAACTCATGCAAGAATTCGCGCGGTTGCAGCGACGGGTTACGGCTTTGCACCGGCTCGACCAGCACCGCCGCCAGGGTATCGCCCAAACGCTCGATAATTTTTAACGATTCGGCATCGCCGTATTTCAGCACGATCACGTCGTTGACGAAGTTTTGCAAGGTGCCCGGCGCCAGCGGAAAACTGGAGGCCTGCCCTTCCGCGTCGCACCAGCCGGTTGCCAGTACGCCGTCGAAACTGCCGTGGTACGAGCCGTTGAATACCGCGATCTTGTCGCGGCCGGTGACGCCGCGGGCAATACGCAAGGCCACCATCACCGCTTCCGAGCCGGTATTGAAAAACGCCACCCGCTCCAGGCCGGTCAATTCCGCCATCAGCTCGGCCACCTCGCCGGTCAGGCGCGAGATCGGGCCTATCGCCAAACCGTCGCGCTGCAATTCCTCGAGCAGCGCCTGTTTGACGAACTCGGGATTGTGGCCGAACAAGTTGACGCCGAAGCCCATCGTAATATCGATATATTCGTTGCCGTCGATGTCCCAGGTTTTGGCGCCGCGGGCACGGTCGAAGGCGATCTGGTAAACCAGTTCCTTCCATTCCGGCCGGAAGGCGACGTTGCGGTTATGCGCCAGCACTTTTTTGTATTGGCCCGCATAGTGTTTCGATTGCCCGGTCTGGCCGTTGAACAACCGCGCCAGTTTTTCGATATAGGCTTGTTTGCCGGCATCCCAATGCGCGTTCTTTTGGGTTTGAATTTCCTTGTACAAGCCGGCAATCGCGGCCTTGGGCTTAGCCGCGCCGAGAGCTGGGGGCGCGGCAACCGGCCCGGCCGCCGCCAGCGGCTGGCCCTGCAGCAGCTGCAATTGTTTCTCGAACAAGGCCGACATTTCCTGCATCTGCCGACTCAAGAGGCGTTCCAAGGCACTGCCGTCGCATGCGCCGGCGGCGGCAATGGGTTCAGCCGCCAGAGCGGCGGCTTGCCGTTCGCTGGTTTGGGGCGGTGTTTCCGGCAAAACCTCGGCCAGATAGCCGGCGATCTTGGCCACGCTATCGGCCGATTGATAAAACTCGGTGATCGGGATGTTGATGCCGAAGCGCCGTTCCAAGGCTTGCTGCAGTTGCACGAGCAACAGCGAATCCAGGCCCATGGCCATGAAGTTTTGCTGTTCGTCGATGTCTTCGATGGCGATGCTGCTGATGTCTTTCAGCAATTGCTTGACGATGGAAACGCGTTCGAGAGTTGGATTCGACATGGTGGCTTCCGTGGAGGCAAAGGGGGGCGACGGCATGGCAGGCACTACCTCGTCCAGCCAATACGATTTACGTTGAAACGGGTAATTGGGCAATAGTACGGCAGGTTTGGCCGGATTCCGGTAAACCGCGCGCCAATCCAAATCGACGCCAGCCTCGTACAATTCGGCCAAGGCCTGTTTGATTTGCCGCCTATCGTCTTGGCCTTTCTGCAACGACGCAATCCAGCGCGCGCCGGAACCGGTGCTGCATTGCCTGCCAAGGCCCGACAATACTGCATGCGGGCCGCATTCCAGAAACACCCGGTAACCCTGGGCCAACAGATTATCGACAGTCTGGCGGTAATAAACCGGCTCGCGCAAATGCCGGCGCCAATGCGCCGCGTCGATGTCTTGCAGCGGCTGGCCATCCAGGTTGGAATACAGCGGAATCGTCGGTGTTCGATATTCGACTTGCGCCGCCAGTTGCTCGAACTCGGCCAGAATCGGCTCCATCAACATCGAATGAAAGGCATGGGAGACTCGCAGGAACTGGCAATTGACGCCCTGCTGTTGCAGGCGCTCGGCCACTGCGGCCACCGCCTCCTTTATCCCCGACAGAACGTGCAAGCCCGGTGCGTTATAGGCGGCAATCACCACGCCCGGATTTTGCACCAACAGCGGTTGCAAGGTCTCGGCCGGACAGAATGCCGCCGCCATGGCGCCGTCTTCGGGCAGGCTTTGCATCAAGCGGCCGCGCGCGCTTGCCAGTTTCAACCCGTCCTGCCAGGAAAACACGCCGGCCACGCAGGCGGCAACGTATTCGCCGATACTGTGACCGGCTACCGCGTCGGGCTGTATGCCCCACGACAACCACAGTTGCGCCAAGGCATATTCGATCGCGAACAAGGCCGGTTGCGTGTTGGCGGTGCGATGAATTGCGCCGCTATCCGTCGCCTGTTCGTCGGGATAGAGCAAATCCAATAACGAAAACCGCAGTTGTTCGCGGCAATAGCAGTCGCAGGCATCCAGGGTTTCGGCAAATACCGCTTGCGATTCGTAGAGCCGACGCCCCATGCCGGCGTATTGCGCGCCCTGGCCGGTAAACAGCCACACGCTAGCGGGATTTACCGCCTCACCGGCTAGCGCCGAATCGGCCGCCAATGCTTGTTGCAATTGTTCGGAGCTAGCGCCGACAACCGCCCGGCGCTTGTGGTAATGGTTTCTGCCGATGGCCGAGGCTATCGCGACGTCGTTCAAACGGGGTTCCGTATGCAAAAACCGCCGGTAAGCGCCGGTCAATTCGGCCAGCGCCGTATCGGTTCTGGCCGACAGCAATAATAAATACGGCGCACCGTCCGCTTCGCTCGCGACCTCGTCCGCCCGGTATTGTTCGACGATGACATGCGCATTGGTACCGCAAAAACCGAACGAACTAACGCCGGCTATCCGGCTGCCGTTTTGTTCCGGCCAAGCACCGCCTTCGGCAGCCACCCGAATCGGCATTCGCTGCCAATCGATATGCGGACTGGCTTGATCGAAATGCAAATGTTTCGGCAAATGCCGATGTTGCAGCGACAACACGGTTTTAATGAAACCGGCGATACCGGCCGCGGCTTCCAGATGGCCGAAATTGGTTTTCACCGAGCCGACCCATAACGGCGTTTGGCGCGCTTCGGCCTGCTTGCCGAACACCTCGGCCAGCGCGTTGATTTCGATGGGATCGCCTAGGCGGGTACCGGTGCCGTGGGCTTCGATATACGACACTTGCCGGGGTTCGATGCCGGCGTTGGCCAAGGCCTGTTTGACGACAACCTGTTGCGAAACGCCGTTCGGCACCGTCAAACCGCCGCTGGCGCCGTCCTGGTTGACCGCCGAGCCGCGAATCACCGCCAGCACGGTGTCCTTATCGTCTATGGCTGTTTGCAGGCGTTTCAGAATCACCACGCCGCAGCCTTCGCCACGCCCGTAACCATCGGCGCTGGCGGCAAAGGTTTTGCAGCGGCCATCCGCCGACAACATGTGCGCGCTGGAAAAAGCGATGCTGTTGGCCGGCGAGACGAGCGCATTGACGCCGCCGACGATGGCCAGATCGCACTCGCCGTTGCGTAAGGCCTGACAGGCCAAATGCAGCGCCACCAGCGACGACGAACACGCGGTATCGACCACCATGCCGGGGCCGGTGGCGCCCAATAAATAAGACAAGCGGCCGGCCGCCACGCTCAAGGCATTACCGGTTTCGTAATAGGCATCGAGATAGCGCGGCTCGGCATTCAGCACCTTATGCGCGTAATCGCCCGCCGCCATGCCGACATAAACGCCGGTTTTGGTTTTGAACAGGCTATCCGGGGCGATATTGGCATTTTCCAGCACCTGCCAAGTCGTTTCCAGCAACAAGCGCTGCTGTGGCTCCAGACTCAGCGCTTCCCGCGGCGTCATCCCGAAAAACTGCGGGTCGAACTGGTCGAGACGAGCCTGCAAAAAACCGCCGTAACGGCAGTGCATCTTGCCCGGAGCATCCGGATCGGCATCGTAATAGCGATCGATATCCCAGCGTTCGGACGGTACTTCGACCACCGCATCGACGCCGTCGACCAACAGTTGCCAAAACTTTTGCGGATCATCGGCGCCACCGGGAAAATGGCAGCCGAGGCCAACCACCGCGATCGCTTCGTGATGTTGTTTTTCCAGTTCGTCGACTTTGGCGCGTAGGTTTCGAATCTCGCGCAAAGCGTTTTGCATCAGCTGCGTAGTCTTATCGGTCATCACTCTTGAGTATTCCTTGTTCCTAGTCCGGCGGCAACAAGCGGTTTTCAGACGTCGAGGATTTACCCCACTTACTCCGGATCATATTGGAAAACAAATTACGTCGCCGTCTTGCCATGCGCCATCGGCTGTATCATGGCTTATTTTTGATTTAATTCCTCTAGCTCTCTCGCCAAAAGCTCGGCGATGTCGCCTTCGAATACCTCTTCGGCCGCCGCCGGCGACGCTTGTTCGCTAAACCATTCCGGCAACATGTCTTGCATTATATAAGCCCGCATGTCTTCCAAAGTCGGATAATCGAATACCAGCGTCGAAGACAAGGGT
>JAQTYP010000133.1 GCA_028688235.1 Methylomonas sp. | reverse complement strand
GGATATGGAGCGGACGTGGACGTCCACAAGATCCTTGACCACCAAATTGACCAAGGGGCGAGCCTCAGCAATTCGGAGTGGCAGCGCTGTAAGGTTCTCATACTATTCCTGCTTAGATCACGATCTTGCGGCGGGCGGACAAATGGTGGTCCGAATAACTCTCATGCTGATCCAAGCCAAGAATTTCGCAACGTCCACCAGCGTGGTTGTATTCTTCGGCGAAGTGGTGGATGAATTCCATCACCGTGTGGTCGATTAAATCGGTCTCGCTGAGGTCGAAATACACCGTTTTACGTTGCGGAAAATCAGCCAACAAACTTTTCAGGGTGATGATGTTGGAGAACACGGCCGCGCCCGATACTTCGATGTGATAGGTATCGTCATCGGTCTGATCAATCTGGTAAGCCATTGAAAATACATTGCGCAATTTCAGGCCGCGACTGACGTGAATTGCCAGTTCGACCACGATGCCGATCGCCACTCCGATCAATAAATCGGTGGCCAACACGCCGAGTATGGTGATCACGAATACCGCAAAGTGATCGAGACCAACAGCCAGCATCTTGGCAAACTCCCTAGGCGAAGCCAGACGGAAGCCGGTGAACACCAAAAGGGCCGCCAAGGCGGACAACGGAATCTCATGGATCAGTTTCGGAAATAGCGCCACGAAAACCAGCAGGAACAAGCCGTGGAAGAAGTTGGCCCAGGCGGTTTTGGCGCCATTGTTGATGTTGGCCGAGCTACGGACGATTTCCGCAATCATCGGCAAACCGCCACTCATGCCCGAAATCAGGTTGCCGATGCCAACCGCGGTCAGATCGCGGTTCAAGTTGGAGTTGCGTTTATAAGGATCGAGCTTGTCCACCGCGGACGCGCTCAACAAGCTTTCCAAGCTACCGACCAACCAGATGGTGACGACCGAAATCCAGAATTCGGCGGTGGCGATTTTGGAGAAGTCGGGAAAATAAAAACCGGCCATGAAATTTTCCGGCACCGCAACCAGGAATGATGGGCCGACGGTAAATTGATGATGCGGCAGGATTTCCGCGTCCGGCAGAAATAGGTATTGGTGGATATGGTCCAGATCGAAAAACTGACCCAATGCCAGCCCCATCAACACCACCAACAGCGGCGCCGGAATCATTTTCAAGGTGGGATGCTTGATCACCGACCAGAGAATCAACAACAGCAAGCCCAAAAAACCGATCAACGATACCTCGGGGTTCATCTCCATCAGGGAGTGCGGAACCTCGGCAATAGTGCCGAACAAGGACTTGGCTTCCGGTTTAACGCCGAGCAAGGTATGAATCTGCTTGGCCATGATGATGATGCCGATCGCCGCCAACATCCCATGTACCACGGACGATGGAAAAAACGCGCTGAGCTTGCCGGCCTTGAAAATACCCATCAACACTTGCAAAACGCTGGCTACAACGATGGCCGCCAAGGTGTAACGGTAACCCGCCATCGCATCGCCCTGGCCAAGCGATTGCACCGCATCGACGATCACCACGATCAAACCGGCGGCGGGGCCGTTGATGGTCATGTAAGAACCGTTGATTCTCGACACCACGACGCCGCCGATAATCGCGGAGATGATGCCGGACATCGGCGGGAAGCCTGATGCCATCGCGATACCCAGGCATAACGGCAACGCGATCAAAAACACAAGAAAACCGGATAGCAAATCGCTACGCCAGTTTTCAATCAAACCGGGTATTCCCAGTTGTGGAACTGCAATACTGGAGGAAGTCGACATGGTTTTTCTCTCAAGCAAAGGAAAAACCTTAATAGAGCGAAAAGTATGCCAGTCCTTTTCAGGTCAAGATTACCGAGGCTGGCGAGCAGATTTGGAGTTTATTTCGGTCAATTTGGTTGATTTGCGCGTGTTATTGAACCAAGCAAGCTGGTTGATTTAAGCCGGTCGCAGCTCAATTGAACTTGATATTATCGAATATTGCGCAACCGTAAACGATCGATTTTGCCGGCGGAGCATTTGGCAGTCTTTAAAGCAGATGGGCGTATGGATGGGCCATTTTGGTAAAATCCTAGCTCCTTCAGAATTTAGATGAACCAAACAAGGCATTACATGACAGACCATCAAGTCATCGACTACATACAACAGGGCGTTGCAAAAGGCTTGATCAAGCTGTCCGACGACAACAAACGCATCGAATACCTCGAACAAAAGAAAAGCCGGCTATTCACCAACCCGGAAGAACAAGTCCAGGCCGAAACCTATTGCCGCCTGATTCTCCAATACGGCTATCCAAAACATCGGGTACAAAATTTCGTACCGGTCAAAATGGGTTCGGACAAAAAGGAAGCCGACATCGTCGTTTACAACGATGACGAATGTCTGGAACCGCACATTCTGGTGGAATGCAAGAAACAGGACGTGTCCGACGCCGAATTCGCCCAAGCCATCGACCAGGCCTATTTTCGCCTTTGAACTGCTCGGCTCCAAGAAAATCCAAATATGTCAAACAAAGTAATCAACATCAAAAGAATTGAAGAAACTGTCTTATGGAAGCAACTTCAATCATTAAATGATGAAAATGCAAAATCGCTTATTGAAATATTACCTACTATTTGCGAAGAAGCCGCAGATAGAATGAAGGCAATGCCAACAGCCTCTCCCCAATACACATTACATGATGAAAGCCACTTTCTGCGTGTTGTTGAAATTATGGCAATGGTTTTAGGCGAAACAATTCACCAATTGAATGCCATTGAGCTTTGTCTCTTAATTTTAACTGCTTACTATCATGACCAGGGAATGGTAATGGATGTAGAGGAATACAGCAACTTATCTTCCAATCCAAAATTTCAACTTTTTCGCGAAAATTGGTATGTTGATTACCCCAACCAAAAAGAGATCCGAGAGCAATTACAAAATACTGAAATAACAAAAGATGAAAGAACTCGTTTAGCGGGATTATTATCTGAATTTGAAGCCGCCATGTTAACGGATTATCTCCGTGAAACTCATGGGAAGAGATCATACGACTATGTTATTAACACATTTTCTGAAGACAAACGATTACAAATATATGGCATTAACTTATCCAGTATCTTAGCCAAATTATGTGAGTCGCATTATTCTCACACTCATGAATTGACACCTGATCATGGATACTTATACGACTACCAAGTTGGCTTAAGCAAAATAAACGAACCCTTTATTGCCATCGTATTACGTCTAGCAGATATTTTAGATTTTGATGCAGACCGGACTCCGGATGTGTTGTTTCGAACCATCCATTTTTCGTCTAGCATTAGCTTACGTGAATGGGAAAAACATCGGGCAATCACTGGCTGGGAAATTAATGAAAATAAGGTTCGTTACACCGCCGAATACACTCATCCTGCTTATCAAGCTGCGTCTTTGAAATTTATGGATTGGGTTGATAAAGAACTCAGCGAATGCCAAAACCTATGCCGAGCATTTCCGGCGGAATTCCAACGCTACAAACTCCCTCTACCCTCCAGCGTTGACCGCACAAGGATAAAACCTAAAAACAACAGCTACATCTGTCATGATCTTGAAATCAGTTTGTCCCGCAATGAAATCATCAAATTATTGATGACCGATAAACTCTATAACCGACCTTATATTTGCATCAGAGAATTGTTGCAAAACTCATTGGATGCACTCCGTTACAGAAAAGCCCTATTTTCCTCTGCTGATACAGATTGGAACAAAGGGCGGATAGATTTTTTACACACACAGGATGATAACGGGTATGAAATCGTCCAATGCAAAGATAACGGCGCCGGTATGGATGAAAATATTGTCACACGTTTCTTTACCAAAGCCGGACGCAGTTTTTACCGTTCACCTGATTTTGAACGAGAACGGGTGGCTTTTAGGAAAAAAGGCATTGATTTTGACCCTTGCTCCCAGTTTGGCATCGGCTTTATGTCCTGTTTTATGCTGGGTGATCGAATCAGAATTGAAACCCGCCGCGACTATGGGTTAGGAAAAAAACATGGCAAACCACTAGTTGTTGAAATCAATGGACTGGGTGGTTTGATTGTCATTAAAGAAGGTTCGGATGCCCAAGAAATTGGCACAACAGTAACAATCACTTCCAGAAAAAAACCGTCTTTCCTAGATAGATGGACCGACAATGTTAAGTTGATAACGGTATTGAAGCATTTTGCCATTGGCACTGAATTTCCAATATATGGCAAATGTGAAGTGGAAGAATTAAAGGGGGGTGTCGAAATTCCAACCACTCCATCTTATGTTCCCACCTTAATGAAAAAAGCGGGCATACCTAACGACTCGTATATTACTATAAAACAAGACTTTAACGAACTTTACAATTGTTTAACCGGTTATATTCACGAATCGTTTTTAATTGACGCCGAGGAACTTCCTGCACTACAAAATCAAATAGTTGCTTGGCAATTTTCACCCAAACACAATAGAGAATATTTGTCGCTAGTGTATAAAAATAAAACTTTCGAGCTTGGCTACAAGGAACAGTCCCAAATTTCTATTGATGGTATTTTACTTTGCGGAACCGCAGGCAGACCGCAATGGCAGCATGATTTAGAAGTTCAGATGCATTTAGGTCACAGGCCAACTCATATCGAGTGCAATCCTTATTCATTGGATGTCAGGGGAAATTTAAAACCGGAGATTACACCAGCCAGGGAACCAGTGGATCAAATTGGAGGCATTCACCGCCTCCAAAAATGGAAGGCGCTAAACACTATTGTGCATAAGTCAGCTGGAAGGATTTGGTTAAAATTAATAAATGAGTATTTTCCAAAAGGTTTGTCTAGCGAAACATTCTGGAGACTTCTAGTTGTTCACGATGGCGAGATTGTTTACATTCCGTTGAATTCTCTTTGGAAAAATGTATCTATCCCTTTGTGTATTGAGGAAAAAACAGACTGGATAAAGATTTCGGAAGTTCCCGCATTGACACTATCAGATGATCATGAAAATTGGCGTTTCAAAACCACGGATAATCAGAAAATTGAGTTTCCTCCATCTATTATAGAATGGGAAAAGAGGGGCGTCGATAATCCTACTTTACAATCTCAGATTAACATTTTTGTCCTTTCATGCTGTTGTATATCACTAGATAATGATCAGCTTGTATTGAATGTTATTCGACCCGATAATGACCAGCTAATGGCAGCATCAAGAGCAATTACTGGCGAGATGATGTATATTCAAACATTACCTTATCAAGGCATATTGAATGATCTAATTACCGCTCAAGCACCTGTAAAAACAGCGAATTATGTCCATGCTTTAGTTAAAGAATGCCTGAAAGCGTCTTGTAATGACCCGCTTTCTGAATTTGCAAATACTTTTGTCCGTTGTATAGTTGACTCAATTTGCTCAAAAAATCAGGCTATAAATCTCGACACACCGGATCGATGGATGAAAATTTCCGCTCATAAATATTTCGCAATCAATTGGTCAAAATATCAAGAACCGCAACTAAAACCACCTTATAAAATATGGTTAAAAGACAAAGGTATTATTGAAATAACAGAAACTCATTTCAAAGATTGGTTAAGCTCAAAATATCCAGTCAATTAACAAATGTTTTTATGGATACCAGAAAAGAATTTAATCGAAGCATATACCGGATGACTGATAAAGAACAATGCCCACCTGCTGGATAATCGCCGGACCCAACGGCGCGGGCAAAACCACCTTCGCATTGGAATACCTGCCTTCAGTGGCGGGTTGCCGGCGTTTCGTCAACGCCGATTTGATTGCCGCCGGCCTGTCGCCGCTGGCGCCGGAACAACACTTGGCGGCCGCCAGCCGTTTGTTCCTGCACGAAATCGAAGACTGCATCGCCGCGCGCCAGGATTTCGCCTTCGAAACCACGCTGGCCGGTCGCGGTTATCTGAAACTGATCGGCCGCTTGCAAGCCGCTGGTTGGCGGGTGGAGTTGGTTTATCTGGCCTTGCCGAACGCCGAAATGTCGCGCTTGCGGGTAGCGGAACGCGTCGCCCACGGGGGCCACAACATTCCCGATGCCGATGTGGCACGGCGTTTTCCGCGTAGCCTGTACAATTTGTTGAATCTTTTCGCGCCGAAAACCGATCAATCCCGCTGTTTCATGAACAGCGCCGGCGTCCCGGAACTGGTTTTCCAGCAATGCGGCATGAGCCGCGAAGTCGTCAATCCCGAGGTTTTCACCTTGTTACAGCAGCAGGCCCAACCATGAGCGAACAAGTTAAATCCACCCTCAGCCCCGACACTCAAGCCATACTGGATAGCCTGCAATTAGCCGTCAGCAAAACCCTGGAGCGCAAGCGCCGGCTGGGTCAATACGTGGTGCAATGGGACGGCAAGGCGCCGTTTGCGATCGGCGACGACGCGCCGGAGCATTTAAAACCGGCACAATTACTGAGGCCGGAATAAGTGCCTGCGTGTCCGGCAGACAGACACCACCGGGGACGCAATCGGCAATGTATAACCTCGTAATTCGAAATTTTGGCGGAAGTGCTTCAACCCAACCGGGCTGATTGCTGGCTTTATTTTTGAGTTTTCTCGGGCTAGTCGACTTCCCGATTGGCCCGGCGTTTCGCGGTGAAGACTTATTGTTGGCGCACGCCAGTAACCAGCATTCCTGGTTTGCCGTGCCGATTCCCGCATCATTCATAATCAACGGCATCGCCGCGGTCCGAATGTATCTGCGTTTATGCATGGGACGGCCGGCGGAACCGCGAGAATGGGCGAACAACTGAAAAAATTCTCACGTTTCGGCTATCCTCCCTAAAAAAGCCGCGCTGTTTAAGTCAGGACTCGCACCCATGAAACCAAAACAAAATTGGCTCGTTAGGCCTCCCCTATGGAGCGGGTTATGAATTCTTCTCAATTGCCGCTCCCGGAAACAGTTGCTAATCAATCAAACACCTTAGCGACAAATAGGCCGATAGCGACGGCATCGGAAGATATTCGGGAGCGGTCATACCCGGACACCCACCGAAACAACCTGGATAGTTTGTCCCGTCAAACTACCGTGGTAGGCCGGATTGAAGCCGCGCAAGGGCCGGTGGTCGACATCCGTTGTGACTATCTTCCTCCGATAGGCCAAGCCCTGGATGTGATCAATGGCGATGGGCAATATGTGCTGGTGGTGTTTCAGCACTTGGAACCGACGCTGATTCGGGCGATTGCCTTGCACTCGGTGTCCGGACTCTATCGCGGCATGCCCGTTTACGATCGTGGCGGTCCTCTACATGTTCCGGTCGACCCGTCCTGCTTGGGCCGCATGCTGAACGTATTCGGCGAGCCACTCGATGGTGGCCCACCACTGCCGTCCTCGGCTTTTCGCAACATTCTATCCGCCCCTCCCCTGCTATCCGAGACCTTGCCGGCCTCACAAATTCTGGAAACCGGTATCAAGGTGATCGATTTATTGTGCCCCTTTGTACGCGGCGGTAAAACCGGCTTGTTTGGCGGTGCCGGCGTCGGCAAGACCGTGTTGATGATGGAGTTCATGCACGCCGTCAGTTCCGCAATGCAGGGCGTATCTGTTTACGCCGGCGTCGGCGAACGCATGCGCGAAGGCCACGAACTCTGGCATGAAATGGCCGATGCCGGGGTTCTACCCAAAGCGTTGCTGGTCTATGGGCAAATGGACGAATCGCCCGGCGTGCGCTTTCATGTCGGTTATACCGCGCTGGCCTATGCCGAATACCTTAGGGATACTTTGGATACCGAAGTGCTGTTTCTAATGGACAACATCTTCCGTTTCGTGCAAGCCGGTAGCGAAATTTCCGGCTTGTTGGGACGGATGCCGGCCACGGTCGGCTATCAACCGACCTTGCTGTCCGAAGTAGCCTCGCTGGAGGAACGCATAGTGTCTACCAGGACCGGCTCGATCACCTCAGTGCAAGCCGTCTATGTGCCGGCCGACGACATGTCCGATCCAGCCGTCGCCACCATTCTCGGCCACCTCGACAGCGTGGTCATTTTGTCGCGCCAGCAGGCGGCGAAAGGCATATATCCCGCCATCGATCCACTGCGTTCCGGCAGCCGGATCATGGATCACCATATTCTTGGCGAACGTCATTATCAGGTGGCGCGCGCAGTGCGCGAGCACCTGTCGCGTTATCGCGAGTTGGAAGACATCATTGCCATGCTCGGCATCGAGGAGTTGTCGCCGGAAGATAGGCTTATCGTCGAGCGGGCGCGGCGATTACAGCGTTATCTGACTCAACCATTCACCACCGTTGCCGACCATACCGGTATATCGGGTGCGCGAGTGCCGCTGGCACAAACTATCGCCGATTGCGAGGCCTTCATCGACGGCAAATATGATCAGCTCAGCGAAGCCGATTGTTATATGAAAGG
>JAQTYP010000132.1 GCA_028688235.1 Methylomonas sp. | reverse complement strand
GCAAAGTAAGCCCCCTTCGGAAGCATGGCGTTACCATGAAACAGCCGCTGTTTGAGGCAAATTTTTGCAATTTTTAAATTTCACAAGTCATTGATTTTAAATATACAAAAAAGCTGTTTCTTGAGAGTTTGTCGAAGGGTGAACGGTTAAGTCATTCATGGTTCGACTTTGCTCACCACGAACGGCTTAACCTCTGACTGTCCCGGCTTAAGTTGGTAGCCAGAAAATACGGCTGCAACATGTTGGCACCCGAAGCGAGAAAATGAGTCATGCCTCGCTGCATCAAGGATAAGCCCGCATCGGGCTGAGCCGACGCAGCAAGCGCCCACCCCTGCAAGATGTCGGCTAATACCTGCCAGAGCAGAAAACCGTGCTCCGCCGCGAGTGCGCCGAGCGCTTGGCTGTATTTAATCACTGCTTGCGGTTCTCGCCTGTCCACATGCAGGCAAGCCGCGCCGAGTAGTGCCATGCCTTTGCTGTAAGGATGCTTTAGGGCTTCCGCCAAAAACATGGCCCGATAAACACTTTCCCGCGCTTGGTCGGGAAGGCCGAGCAGCCAAAGCACCATGCCGTTAAAAAAGTAGCTGGCTACCGCCGAATCTTCGCCGAGTTGCTCGAACAGCGAGCTTTGCGGCTGCGTCTCGCATAGCGCCAGTCCGCGTTGCAAAAATGCGCGCGCTTCCCCGGGCTTTCCGAGATGCCATAGTGTGGTACCCATCGCCTGAAAGGCCGAAACTTGCCAAGTGGCTTCGGCCGAAGATTCCGTGGCGGCGAGAAACTGCTCGGCACAGGCGAGGGCAACTCCGAACTCCGCCCGCACGCAATGGAAAGCCCATCGGCTCCAGAGTACCGGGAAGACGGAAATGTCTTCGAGTTCTCCTGCGTGTTCCATGACTCGGTCGTGCAATTGTTCGAGTTCGATCGCGGCGTATCCGCGAGTGGCGCGAAGGATAGGGATCAGATCGATGTAAATGATGGCGGTCAGCCGGAAAACTTCAAATACCTGGTGCTGTCGCCACCATCACAACCAGCCTGTTGATGGTCAGCAATTTCCGTTGTTCCAGCTTCAAGAACAAAGTGCTCTACATCGTCACGATCATCACCATGCTGGTGATTAGCTTCGTGATGGCCCAACCGTAGCGTATGTTATTCCTGCTGTCGGTTACGCGGCCTCCGGTCCCATCGTGACCTTGGTGATGCGTAAACTCAAACTGCGCCAGCACAAAGCCGAAATTCAACCCCGCCAACTCATTCGAACCCAACCCGCTTTTTTCATGCACGATTTGCTCGGCAGCCACGTCGCCGACCGGCTAAGGCGACATGGCGTGACCCGTAAAAACTAAAATCAACCAGTTACCGGCGGCTTCTCTTATTCAATCCCAAGAGGCCCAGTAGCGAGGAAAGGAATAGCCAGGCGGCGGTCGGCAAGGGCACCGCGGCAACCGACAACTGTCCCTTGCTGTATAGCTGGTCGGTGTTCCACCTCAATCCCTCGGCCAGAGTCGGCAAGCTCAAGGTGTTGAAACTGCCGCTATGCGTCGAGTTGAAGCTGAACAGATTGAAGATTTCGCCAACCAAAGGCACAAAATCGTTGTACAAACTGATCCTGAGTTCGCCGCCGTTGAACTTCACATCGTTGTTGAAATTGATGTGCGCGTAATGAGCGCAATCGCCGGGGGCGCAGCCGCCCGGCGTCAGCCCGGCCAAATCCATGCTTAGAATCGAGGAAGTATCGAAAATGCTGACATTGTCGATGTTGATAACGGCCGGGCTGTTGCCGACGTGGAATCCTCCTTCGTAGAACGAGGTGCCGGTGCCGGCGTAAGAGCCCGCGCCCGTGACCAGGCCGAAGAAGGTTGCGGTACTACCGGCGGAGACTTTGACTATGCCGTTATTCTTGATGGTATCGTAAAAGGTGGCGTTACCGTTGCCGGAGACGATGAGTTGCCCGCCCGCCACTTGGTCGATGGCGCCGAAGATATTGTTGTCGCTGCCCGTCACCAGTATCTGCCCGGCATTGTTAAGCCCGCCGGTGATCGTGGTGGGCGAACTGCCCTCTCCTTGAGTCGCCGTGCCGCCGCCCCGGTATAAAGCGTTTTGCAGGACCAATCGGCCGCCTGCGCTATTTTTGAATTCGCCGCTGTGATCCAGCTCGGCGGGATTGAAGGCAGTGCCGAGCACGCTGACGGTGCCGGTATTGGTGGTGCCGGCTCCGGTCAACTGCAATCGGTTGCCGCAGGTGACCTGAATCTGACCGGCGTTAGTCACCGTCCCCTGCAGGATGCCGCTACCGCCGAGCGTGCCGTTGGCGTGGATGGCGACGCCATCGTTGGCCGCCAGCGTGCCGCTGCTCAGGTTCAAGGCCACCGAGGAACTGCCGGCGCCGCCCAAGGCCAATGAGCGCACTCGGGTATTGGCGGAGGGCCCCGAAATATTGGCGGCGGTGGCGGAATGAATCGCCACGTCGTGCGGATTACCGGGCGTCAAACCATTCAGAGCGCCCGCGCCGCCGAAGTTCCAGTTGGCCGCATTCTCCCAATTGCCGCTGCCGTTGGCCGACCAGGTGGGGTTGAGGGTCAGCAGAAAACCGTGCCCGCCGTTGACCGCAATCTGCCCAAAGTCGTTGATCGCTCTTGCGTCGAATAAAGAATTATTTCCGGTCAGAACGGTCAGGTCGACCATCTTTGTGCCGGTATAGAGGAAGGCGTGGGAGCCCTCAACAGTGTCGGCTCCCCCCACGACCTGGCCGCTACTGTTTATACCGTAGGCAATACTATTGGTACCGCCGAATGTGCCTAAGTCGCGCAGCGCTCCGCCGTTGGCGTCGCTGACGAAGGCGTGGTTGGCAACATCGCCGGTGGTTGCGGCAACCCCTGCGACCTGGCCGCTGTTATTGATGGCGATGGCGGAGCTATATTTGCCGCCCAGCGTACCGAGGTCACGTAGAGCCCCGCCATTGGCTGCGCTGATGAAAGCGTGCATGCCGGCATTGCCGTTTGTGTCAGATGTTCCTGCAACCTGACCGCTGTCGTTGATAGCGTTGGCGTAGCTTGAAGAACCACCAAGCGTACCGAGGTCATGCAGACTCCCGCCGTTGGCGTCGCTGATGAAAGCGTGTGCTGCGCTATTACCGGTAGACGCAGACCACCCGACGACCCGACCGCTGCTGTCGATGCCACCAACTCCGCTCATAGTGCCGCCCAAGGTACCTAGGTTACGCAAAGCCCCCCCGTTAGCGTTACCGATGAAAGCCTGGGTGGAGGCATCGCCCTCAGTGTAAGATTGCCCTGCGACTCGGCCGCTATTGTTGATGGCAAGACCCCAACTTATGGAGCCACCAAGCGTACCGAGATCATGCTGCGCCCCGCCGTTAGCATCGCTGACGACAGCATGGAAAACGGTTTCGTCAGCAGTGTGCGCAGTCCCAACAACCTGACCGCTGTTGTTCAGACCATAGACATAGTTTCGTGTACCGCCCAAGGTTCCAAGATCGGTCAATACGAAGGGTGTTGCCTGGGCGCCACCGCCCATCGCCATCAGGATGGCGACGGCAAGTCGGTTAGATTTGGCGCGGTATATTTGGGTGGTGTTCATAGTACTCCTTAAATTCAATACATCAAAAAACGAGCTAGCGAGGCTTTTTACTAAACGCGATTCATTGCATCTCTTTGCCTTAGCCTTCGCGCAGTTTTTCAAGGTTGGGGGTATTGGCGGTCAGCCGAAATTGGCACGCATCGCCTGAATAAGAGCAAAATAGCCATGAGGCCAGGAAAAAATGGGCCATTCGGCGACCGTGCGGCGGCAAGGGGCGAATTTGCTTTAAAAGTCCCTTCTTCGGACCAGCGTTTCAGCTCTCCGAAGAAGGGCGATACGGGGGCTTAGGCTTCCTGGCGTTTTCTCAACATGCCGAGGCCAAGCAAGCCGGAGCCGAACAGCCAAACGGCGCCGGGAACAGGTACCGCTGCGACCGCGAAGTGCGAAAGGCTATCGGTATGGATCGTGATGGTACCGTCGTCAAGCGAGGCTGTGCCGCCTAAGTTTTCCCAGCGATTGTTCTTCCACTGGAAGACTCTCAGCAGCGATTCGTCGATGCCGGCAAACAGCGAAGAATCAAAGCCGAAAGTCAATTTCAACAAGCCTGTAAACTCGCCGTCGAAGTCCACTCCGAAAAGTTGCAGCCTGTCGCCGGGAACCGAGAACGTGGGGGCGCCGATCTCGCCTTTGGCGATCAATTTTTGGACAATATCGGCGTCTTCCTGGTCGTAGCGGGCAAAAAATTGCCCGGCGCTATGGGCGCCTGTAAATTCATAGCCGACGCTGCCGAGCGATGGTCCGCTGTTGTTTGAGAAGCCGTTGACGATGCCGGTATTGGTGTCGGCATCCACCCGCCAACCGGTCAATAGACTCAGCATCACAGTCAAGGTCTTGGTCTCGCCCGGCGCCAGAGACGCCATGTCCCAACGTTCGGCGCCGGCGACCCAGGGATTTTCGGGCGCGAATTCGTCGTTATTGTTCAGTGCGTTTTGTTCTACCGATATATGTGTGCCGACACTGGGCTTGCCTTGCGAGTGGTCATCTATGCCATTTCCTTCCACCCCGTAATGGCCGATTTCGAAGGCGGTCGGCGCTTGCGAACTGCTAAGGCTGATATAGTCCACTTGGCGGCCCACGCCGTTGTCGTTGCCGTGCAGGGTGATGTCATGGCGGTAATCGGAATAGGCGCCGGCATAGCCGCGGTTGTCGTAAACGCCGGCTTGAGAATGCATGCCATGCAACAATTGGAAGAACTGCAGATTATTCAAGGTGTCCGTGCTGGTATTGGTGATGCTGTAGGATTGCATCAATACATAGCGATTAGACATGAACGAACGCCCTTCGCCGCCGGCCGACGCCGCGGCCAAGCCTATAGGCGTACCGGTCAAGGTGTCGACCACTTGAAAGCTTTGTGCGATCTGCATGTCGGAATTGGCGATGGTGGATGCCGCGCTGCTTACGACGCCGTCCGCGTCGCTGACGGTGTTATGAATAGCATCCATGGTCGAAAAATTAGAGTTGGTTGTCCAATCCGGAAAAACGAAGTCGCGTTCCAGCCAAGTGGGTTTCACCGTGGCGCCGTTTTTGCTGTAGCCTACTGCCGCGCCCCATTCGCCCGACAGGTATTCGCGGCCTACATAGCCGGGGGTCTGGTCGAATAGGGCGTCCGAATAGCCGGCGTTGCTCAAGGTGATTTCCCAGTCGGCGTTACCTAGCCTAGCGGTATCCGCATGCGCCATGCCACTGAAAATTAAAGAAAGTACGCCGGTGCCGATCAAGCTGCCGGTGCGCTGAGGTAATCTGCGTTTCATAGAGGGATTCCCGTTGGTAGAAAAAACCGTAAAATTTTGGCTACCTCACTTAATGACTTTCCCTATCTGCTGAGGCTGCGCTATTAATTTAACCAGCATCTTCATTGCCCCCTTGGCCTCGGCCTGAAACAGCGTTGTTTTCATAGGTTCGCAATATCCCGTGCATGGTTAGGGGTATTATCGGCAAGCGAGATAAGGCACGCATCGCCCGAAACATTCCAAAAGAGCCATGCGGGCGGAAAAAATGGGCCATTCGGGGCCGTTAAACGGGTTGGCTAAAGGCAAAACTCCGCCTTGCCGAGAGGCCGTATCTTGGAGGAATTTACCGATCGGGATAACCGGCAGCGCCGTAGCGTTCGCCCCACCAGACCGCCGCCTGGCGGCGCGTGGCGACATCGAGTTTGCCTAGGATATTGGCGACATGGCGTTTGACGGTGTGCGGGCTGAGCGCCAGCGTCCGCGCGATTTGCTTGTTACTGTCGCCGCCGGCGATGCGTTGCAGCACTTCCAATTCGCGTTCCGACAGCCGACGCGAAATGTCGCCGTCAGACGCGACCGATGACAAGGGCGCCGAATGCCAAGCGGCCAACCTCGCCAGTATCGCCTCGTAACCATCCCGCTCCGCAGACGGTATCAACGCCAGCAAACGGGCCAAGGGCTCCCTGGGTTCCAGCAACAAGGGACCTATACAGTCCTCAACTACGGCTTCTTTCAATACCGGCTTGAATTCGGCCCAGGCCGCGCCGGCATCGCCCCGAGCCAGGCGCAACAGCGCGAGACTAGTGGAGGGATTGCCCATAAAAATGGGTAGGCGCCAGAATTTATATAGCTCGCAAGCAAGCAATAACTCGGCTTCTGCCTGATCCAGCCGACCGCTCAACAGGGCAAATTGGCCTTTTGCCAGGGCTCTAGCGGTATCGATCACCGGCCACTCTTCCGGCCGTCTTGCCGGTTCCAGTGTGGGCAATATTTCTCCGAATCCCTGGACATCTTGAGCCATCCAATAGACACTGGCCATAACAACGGCAATGAGCCGTAGCCAAGTAGGCGCTAGCGATCTGAATTCCGGGGAATCGAAAATTTTCTGGTTCCGCATTTCCATGTTCGCGGCTTGCTCAAACTCGCCGTCCGCCGCCAATATCCAACAATTCAGTTGGTTCAGATTTATACGCAATTGCGGTAGGGCTTCCATGCTCCGCAAAAAAAACGTTTGGGCTTCGGACGCCGCCAATGTCGACACGCGCTCGCCGCGCCAGAAATCTGGCCAAGCCATATGAGCCATGGCTTGCACCTGCCAATGCACAGGCTGACGCTCGCTCCAGGCCGCGCACAACTCCCGCAATCGCCTCAGCGGCGCCTGTGTGCCCGGAAGCCCGCACAAAAAACCATTGAACGCATCGCAAACCGCCGGATACAGGGTGGTCGGCTCGCCTTCGCCCGCATCGACCATGGCTTGCAGAGCCGGGGCGACATCACCCGGCCGGCCATCGGCCAGCGCTTGCCAGGCCCTCACCGAATGAAAGGCCGAGCGCAAATGCAGATCGAGATCGAGGCCGTCCGCTTCTTGCAGCAGCCGGGCACTGGCTGCCAAATCGCCTGAGCCTTGGTAACAGCGCGCCAGCCCGATCAGTGCTCGGGCTAGACTTACCGAGTCGCCCCGCTGGCGATAGCCGGCGCAGGCCCGTTCCAAAGGTTCGCGCATACCCTGAAAATCATAGCGCGCCCAGTAACACAGAGCCTGCAAATGGGCAACTTCCGCTTGGCGTCCTCGCATTTCCTCCGGCAACTGAGCAAGCCAACGTTCGATGATCGTGAAGCCCCCCTCGGCCAGCAACGGTTCGGCATAACGTTGTATCAACGCAACTGCCTCATCCCAGCGCTTAGCCTTGAGCCAATGAGTGACGGCGCGGGGCGTGACCGGCTCGACAACGGCGGCTTTGGCGTGTAACACCTCCATCAATCCCTGACTACACCGCGCCAGTTCGCCTTGCAGGTAGTCGCGAAACAAATCGTGCAGGCGAAGCACCGGCTTTTTTTCATCGAGCACCGTCAAGAACAAGTTCCGCCGGTACAATTCGTCGAGCACCAGCCGCGCATCGCTTCGACCGGTGACGGCGGCGCAACGCTGCGAGTCGAGTTCCGGCAAGATGGAACATTGCAGCACGAAATCGCGCAAATCCTGCGGCAATTCCGCCAACACCTCGGCAGCGAAATAGTCGAACAAATGGCGGTCGGTCCGGCCGGTGGCGAGTTCATCGCCCGAGGCTGTCGCCTTAGCTAGCGAGCCGAACATCAATTGCAGACCAACCGCCCAACCTTGAGTGCGGGCCAATACCTGCCGCACGCATTCAATCGACACGCTATCGGTAAAACGGGCTTCGGCAAATGCCACGGCGTCGGTTTCGTCGAACTGCAGATCGGAGGCCAGCAATTCGCCCAGTTCGTTGCGGGCCCGCCAACGAGGCAAGGACAGTTCCGGCTCGACACGCGACCCTAGCAAGAGCCCGACTTCCGGGGGCAAGAGGTCTATCATCGCATCCAACAGCCGCAACGCACCTGCATCGTTGATACGATGCAGGTCGTCGGCAATCAACAGCAAACGCTCGCCTTGATAGCTGCACAGCGCATTGATCAGCCCGGCGACTGCGCCCCTCGCGCCCGCGCCGCCGCTGTCCACCTGCGAGGCCAAAATCTGCGGATCGACCGGCTATTCCAACGGAATTTTCCGTAAGGCGCCGAGCAGAGACATAAACAAGCGGTTGGGATCGTTGTCGTCTTCGTCCAGCGATAGCCAAACGGTCTCGACCGCTTGGCCGGCTTGAGCCGCAAATTGGGCGAGCAAAGTGCTCTTGCCGAAACCGGCCGGGGCGCATACCAGTGTCAAACGGCAGCGATCGGTCAAGGCCTGCAAGCGTTGCAACAAAGACAAACGAGGCACGATGCATGCGCGCATCTGCGGAGCGCGGAACTTGGTCAACGCGGCGAAACTCCAGAATGGGGAT